>DASSXJ010000146.1 GCA_035703895.1 bacterium
CATGTCCTTCACCTCCGCCTTTTACTTGCCGATCGCCTGCAGGTACTCGTGCTGCGCCTCCTGGAGCGCCTGCGGGATCGGCACGTCCTTAAACACGACCTTCTGAACGCCGTTCTGGATCGCGCCTTGCAGTTGGCCCCAGTACTTCGTCTGCGGCAGCGGCCGGGCGTACGTCAGCTCGGTCTTGAACACTTCGATGAAAGGCGTACTCTGGACATCGGGTGCCTCGAACACGACCTTGCGCGGTGTCAGGCTGCCGGTGTTCACAAAGCGCACCACACCGCGGCTCGTCATGTAATCGATGAGGCTCCACGCCGCGAACTGCTCGGTGGCGGACGCGCGCTTGTTGACGCAGAAATCGAACGAGTACTTTGGCGACCCGCCCGGCTGCCCGGAAAGGCTCGGTAGCTGCGAAACGTAGACGTTGCCCTTCAGATCCGGATTGAGACGGATCGCGAAGCTGACGGCATTCGCGCCACCGTACGACATCACGTCGAGCCCGTCGGCGAAATCCTGATAGGGCGACGTCTGCACGTCTTTCGTGATCGTCGGGGCGACGGCGGTGTCCTTGAAAATCTGCATCGCGTTGACGGCCGCCTGGGAGGTCAGCAGCGGACTGCCGTCCCGGTCCAGCACCCGGGCGCCCTGCGACTCGACTGACGCGACGAACAGCATTGAATACCACTGCGGCCCGGCGGTGTACCGGACGCCGAAGCCGCGGCGAACTAGCTTGCCGCTTGCATCGTACTTAGTCAGTTTCTTCTGCAAGGCCGCGACCTGCGCCCACGTGCGCGGGATGTCCTCCGGGATCCGGAGCCCGGCTCCGGTGAACAGGGGTTTGTTGACGAGGAGGCTCCAGGACGGGGCAGAGATAGGGAGACAGTAGATCGCCCCGCCGCGGCTCTGGGCCTCGAGCGCGTGTGGCAGGTACAGATCGTAGATCTGCCGCATGCTCTCCTTGCCGAACGCCGCCGGGATCGCGGGCGCCATGTATGGGATAAACCCCTCGATCCAGGGCTCGAAGACGGCGAACAGGGTCGGCCCGCCGCCGGTCGGCAGCTGTGTCGACAGTTTCTGGAACCCCGGCCCGAGCGGCGTTTGCGCCGCCTCCACGGTGACATTCGGATGCGTCTTCTGCCACTCGGCAATCAGACCTTCTTCGATGTGGAACCCCGGCGCTTCGTCGCTGCCGAACATCGTGAGCGTGATCTTGTCCGTCGGGAACCCCGACGGAGCGGAGTTGGCGGCGATGCCGCCGCCCGCGAGGAGCGAGGCGGGCAGCGCAAGCGCCAGGAGGACGGCGGCGCGTACGACGGCTGATCTCAGCATGCGAACACCCCCCAAATGCCGTAATAAAGTTCCGTGGATCGATGAGACGAACCCGGTGTGACGGACAGACTGGTCATAGGCCTAGCAATCCCGCGAGGTTCTTGGCCAGGACCTTGGCCTCCACGTCCGGGGGGAGCCGCATGGCGCGCACCGTCTCCACGGGCCGCTCGTCCCCCATATTAAATGGATAGTCGCTGCCGATGACGACGTGGCCGTCGCCCATGCGGTCCAGCAGAAACCGCAGCGACAGCGCGCTGTGCGTCAGGCTGTCGCAATACAGATTCGCCAGGTACTCGCTGGGACGCCGCGGCAGGCGTTCGCTGGCCTCGCGCCGCGCCGCATGCCCGTGGTCGAGCCGGCCGACCTGGTACGGGAGGTACCCTCCGCCGTGCGCAAGGATGACGCGCAGCCGCGGAAACTCCTCGAAGACGCCGCCCATGATGAGGTGCGAGGCCGCGAGCGCCGTTTCAAGCGGAAAACCGGCCAGGTTCCACAACGCGTAGTCCTGGAATCGCCGCATGTCCCCCCAGTTTTGCGGATGCAGAAACAGGGGGACGCCGAGCCGTTCCGCCGCCGCATACACCGGCCGCAGGCTGGGGTGGTCGAGATCGCGGCCGTTCACGTGGGTGCAGATCTCCGCGCCGCGCAGCCCCAGCTCGGCAACCGCGCGGTCCAGCTCCACGGCAGCCCGCTCGGGATCCTGCATCGGCAGCGTAGCGAGGCCCACGAAGCGGTCCGGGTGCGAACGGACCAGCTCCGACATGCCGTCGTTCTGCATCGCCGCGATGCGGGCCCCGACCGCCGGCGGCGCCCAGTAGTAAAACTCCTCAGGCGACGGACCGAGGACGGCCGCGTCCAACCCCCGCCGGTCCAGCGCGTCCAGGACCAGCGCCTCGTCGTACAGATGCGGCGGCAGCGTCGTGCCGGGCTCCAGGACGACGTCCGGCGGGGCGTGGTAGACCATGCGCTCCACGCCACCGTCGCGAATCAGCTCGACGGTTTCCGCGAACGCCCCGCGCCGCACGGCGTCGACAAAGCCCGGCGGCACCACGTGAAAGTGCACGTCGATCGACTGCACGGCGTTAGTCCAGCACCAGGCCTTCAGGACGCTCTCCCGCGATCAGCGCGATGATCTGGCGCGCCGTCGCCTTCGTCAGCTCCGTACGCGCGTCCCATGTCGCGCCGCCGTTGTGCGGCGCCAGCGTGACGCTGTCCATCTTGAAGAATTCGGGGCTCGGCGCCATCTCCGGCGACCCCGGCGGCTCGTGCCAGAAGACGTCCAGGCCGGCGCCGGCGATGGTGCGGTTCTGAAGCGCCTGCACGAGGGCAGGTTCGTCGACCAGCCGGCCCCGCGCCGTGTTGATGAAGTACGCGGTGGGCTTCATCATGGCAAACTCGCGCTCGCCGATGATCTTGTGGTTGTTGGGGTTGTAGTCGTACTCGAGGCAGACGAAGTCGCTGCGCCGGAGGATCGCGCTCTGGTCCGCCCACTCGATGCCGGACTCGCGCTCCTCCTCGGGAGCAAGCCGCGTCCGCTTCGTGTAGAGGATCGGCATCCGCAACGCGCGCAGACGCGGCACCATCTTCCGCGCGACGATGCCGAGGCCCAGGAGCCCGGCGATCTTCCCGGTGACCCCGATGCCCATGAGCGCCATGGTGTGCTCCTGCAGCGAGCGGCCGGAGCGCGTGTAGCGGTCGGCGTCCGACATGCGGTAGGCGAGGTCGAGGATCATGGCGATCGTCAGATCGCAGGTCGCCTCGGCGATCTTGTCGTACACCGGCTCCCAGGGATACTGGAAGACCACCGGCACGCCGAGCGCCCGCGCGATATCGAGGTCGATCGAGTTGTTGACCGGCAGCCGGCGGTGCACCATGGCGATGCCCTTGAGCTTCGGGTTCGCCTTGATGACGTTGGCGGTGATAATGTTCCCGCCCATCACGAAGAGGTAGTCCGACCGCTGGGCGGTCATGATCCACTCGTCCTCGCTCATGTTGCGGTCGAGACGCGGGAACACGGTGACCTCGGCGACCTCGCGCATCATGTCCAGCGCCGGTTCGGGGATCGGTTGGCTGACGAACACTCTCGGTTTCAACCCACACCTCCACAGCGTTGATCACCGCAGCTCGATTATGGCAGCCGCCGCGGCGGCCCCCGTAGGAAACGCCCTCGAGCCGGCGAAACCGATGCCATAGGATGGGCACGGTCGCTCGACGCCGCGAGCCGAGCCTGCTGCTCGGCGCCGCGGGCTTCTGCACCAACATGTCTTGGCAAGTCATCCTGCCGATCCTGCCCCTGCACCTTGCGCACCTTGGGTTCGATGTGTCGCAGGTCGGCCTCGTGGTTGGCGTCTTCAGCCTGACCATGGGCGTCGTTGAGCTCCAGGCGGGCGTCATCGCCGTCGCGGTCGGACGCCGCGCGGCGCTGCTTGGCGCCCTGGCCGCACACGCCGTCTGTCTCGGTATCGGGGGCTGGGGCCACGCCCGGGGGCTCGTCGCGGCGGCCTTCGCGGCCGCCGGCGCGACCAGAGGCGTGCTCGTACCGCCGCTGCACGCGACGGTCGCCGACTCGGCACCCGCGGAACGCCGCGGCAGGGCCTTCGGCGTGTTCTGGTTGTGCACGTCCCTCGCATCCTTCGCCGGCCCCGCCTTGGGCGGGTTTGTCGCGTCGCACGCCGGCGGCGGCGCGCCGTTCGCGGTCGCCGCGCTGTTCAGCCTTGCGGCGATCCCCTTGCTGGCCACGTGGGGCGTGCCGGGCCGCGCCGCGCGCGGGGCGGTCACGGTCGACTTCGCGGCGTTCCTGCGATCCCCATCGGTCACGCGGCTCGGCGTTTCCATGCTGTTGTGCTACAGCCTGGCCGGCATCTGGACCACGTTCCTGCCGCTGTATGCTGCCCGGCAGGGCATCTCCGTCGTGACCATCGGATGGATCTTCGCGATCCAAGGCGGCGCGTATGCCTTGATGCAGGTACCCACGGGCCGGCTCGCGGCGCTCGGGCACGGCCGCTGGCTGGCCGCGGCGGGCATCGCGGTGATGGCCGGAACCGTCCTCGCGGTACCGCTGGTCCGCGGGGGGTCCCTGCTGGCGGCGGGCGCGTTCTTCGGCATCGGTTTTGGCATCATGCCGGTGACCTTCGCGATGCAGTTCACCCAACGGGTCACGCCCGATCTGTACACCGCGGCGCTGAGTGTGTACAACAGCGCGATCGACCTCGGCCTGTTTGCCGGTCCGCTCCTCGGTGCGGCGGTCGCCGCAGCGGCCGGCACCGTTGCGGCCCCCTTCCTGCTGGCGCTGCCGCTCGGATTCGCGGCCCTCGCGATCGGGCGGCGCATCCCGTCGGGGGTCACGGAGCCGCGACCGGAGCAGGCGTCGCCCTTCTAGCGCAGCGACGCACACGTCTCGACGCCGGTCCCATTGGGACTCGGCGGCCCGCCGCCCTAGCACGGCATTAGACCGGCCCCGCGCGCTTCGACAGCGCAATAAGGGCGAGGAATTCAAACACCACGGTCGCGGCCAGCAGCGACGTGATCGCGGTAGGGTCGTGCGCCGGCAGCACCTCCACCACGTCGAAGCCGACGAACGACAGGCCAGTGAGGTGGCGGACCACTTGAAGTCCGAACGCGCTGGTGGGCCCGCCAGCCTCCGGCGTCCCAGTGCCCGGGGCGAACGCCGGGTCGAAGAAGTCGATGTCAAAGGTGAGAAACGCCGGTCCGGTGCCGACCCGGCGACTGATGGCGGCGGCCACGTCCTGGGGCGCGAGCAGGTCCCCGGCCAGCAGCGTCTCGAAGCCGAGGCGGCGGTTGTCCTCGAGGTCGCCGGGCGCGTACTCGCTGCCGCGCAGGCCGACCTGAATCGACCGGCCGGTGTCCAGCAATCCCTCTTCGCACGCCCGCCGGAATCCGGTGCCGTGAGTGTAGCGGACGCCCCAGTAGTTATCCCAGGTGTCCGTGTGCGAGTCGAACTGCACGAGCGCGAGCGGGCCGCACCGGCGGGCCAGGGCGCGGAGCTCGCCGAGCGTGACGGAGTGGTCGCCGCCGAGCCCGATCGGCACGGCGCCGGACGCCGCGCACGCCGTCCACTGGGCCTCGATGTTCTCGTAGGTGCGGGCGATGTCCCCGGGCACAACCATCACATCGCCCAGGTCGACCACGCGGACGGTCTCCAGCGCGTTGATCCTGTGGAACTGGTTGGACGGCCGCAGCAGCACGGAGATGTCGCGGATCGCCGACGGCCCGAACCGTGCCCCGGTTCGGAAGCTCGCCGCAGTGTCGAACGGAATGCCGATGATCGCCACGTCCGCGTCCACGGCGCTCGCGGCCCACGGCAGCCGCATGAACGTGCGGATCCCCGAAAAGCGCGGGCTCTGGGTGGCGCTTGGAGTCTCGGTCAATCGCATCGCCAGCACCTCGGTTCCACAAGACGTCCTGTTGGGAGCTTCACCGGCCGTGACTTCCAACGTGCGCAGTCCGCTCGGACGGTCATTCCTTGAGGCCGGAGAGCGCAATGCCGCGAATGAACGCGCGCTGGAAAAAGAAGAACAGCAGCACCATCGGGATCATGGCGATGGTCGAGATCGCCATCACCGAGTTATAGGTGGTCACGTACTGCTCCTGAAAGCGCTGGAGGCCGATCGGCACGGTGCGCAGGCTGTCGTTCGTGATGATGATGAACGGCCAGACAAAGGCGTCCCAGGTCTCGCGCCAGGTGAAGATCGCGAGGGTCAGGACGGCGGGCCAGATCAGCGGCACCACGATCCGGAAATACGTGCCGAGCTCGCCGGCGCCGTCGATCCGCGCCGCCTCGACGAGCGAATCCGGCAGGCCCAGCATGAACTGCCGCATCAGGAACACGCCGAAGGCATCCGCCACGACCGGGATGATGAGTCCCTGATAGGTGTTCAGCCAGCCAAGGGACTTGACGATCAGGAAGGTGGGCACCATGAGCACCTCGATGGGCAGCATCAGGGTGCTCAGGATCGCGATGAACAGCGCCCGCTGGCCGAAGTAGCGGTACTTGGCGAGGCTGTACCCCGCCAGGCCGCAGAGAAAGACGTTCAGCACGGTGACCGACAGCGACACGATGAAGCTGTTCACAAAGTACCGGGCGAAGGGAAACTGGTTCCAGGCCGCGGGATAGTTGGCCCACTGCGGCGGCCGCGGAATCCACTGAATGGGCAGGTCGAAGACCCGGTTCAACGGCTTCAGCGACGTCGAGATCATCCACAGGATCGGCGTGAGCTGCACGACGCCCCACGCCACGACGAGGAGGACCCCGATCCAGTAGAGCGCTCCAAGTCGCCTAGCCACGGGCGTCCTCCCTGAAGAGGCGCAGCTGCAGGAGCGTAAACGTCATTGTCCCGAACAGCAGGAAGATCGACGCCGCGCTGGCCAATCCCATCTTGAAAAATTGGAACCCGGTTTGGTAGATGAACAGCGACAGCACGCGGGTCGCGCCGTCCGGGCCGCCCCCGGTGATGATCAGCACGTTGGTAAAGACCTTGGACATCAGGATGATCGAGACGACGACCACCAGGAGAATCGTGGGACGCAGCAGCGGCAGCGTGACGAACCTGAACGCCTGCGCGCCGGCGGCGCCGTCGATCGCCGCCGCTTCGTAGTACTCGTGGGGAATGTTCTGGAGCCCGGCGAGATAGATGATCATGAAGTACGGCACGAAGCGCCACAGGCCGGCCAGGATGAAGCCGGGGAGCACCGCGCGCGTGTCGGTCAGCCACTGGATGGCCGGTAGGCCGATCGCGTGCAGCGCAACGTTCAGCAGCCCGTAGGGATGGAACAAGAACAGCCAGATGATCGCGTACACGACGACCGGCACGATCGCCGGCAGGAAGTAGATAGTCCGGAGGGTGTTCTTGGCCGGCAGCGGCGCGTTGAAGATCAGCGCCATGCCGAGCGCCAGGAACCAGATCAGCACGCACGTGCCGAAGACGTAGTACGCTGTGACGCGCACCGACTGGTGGAAGAGCGGATCCTCGAGCAGCGTCACGAAGTTCCTGAGGCCGACGAACTTCGGGGGGCTCAGGAGGTCATAGCTCGTCAGGCTCAGGTAGAAGGCCTGCACCATCGGAATGAACTTGAAGACGATGAGCAGCACGAACATCGGAGCGAGGAAGAGATAGCCCCAGGCCTGATGCCGGGCCTCCGCCGACCGGAGCCACGCCCGCGCGCGCACAGGGGCCCCCGGCTTCACCGGCAGCTCGGCCGGGGTCGTCCGGGCGCCCATCATGCGCATCAGTTCATCGCCCGCATCCGTTACGCGATGCGCAGCAACCGCGCCAGGTTGCCGCCCAGCACCTTGGCCTCCCGCTCGCGGCCCAACCCGCAGGCGCGGATCGTGTCGACCGGCGCCTCATCGCCCATGTCGAACGGGTAGTCCGTGCCGATCACCACATGATCGTCGCCCAGGCGATCCACCAAGAACCTGAGCGCCTGCGTGTTGTGGGTGAGACTATCGCAGTAGATGCTTCCGAGGTACTCGCTGGGGCGCCGCGGCACCCGGTCGTGCAGTTCCGCGCGCACGTTGTACCCGTGATCCAGGCGCCCGATCTGATATGGAAAGTAGCCGCCGCCGTGCGCGAGGATGATCTTCAACTCCGGACAGCGCTCGAAGACCCCGCCGGCGATCAGGTGCGCCGCCGCGAGCGCCGTCTCGGTTGGGAAGCCGACGAGGTTCCACAGATGATAGTCGCGCAGCCGGCGCATCTCGCCCCAGTTCTGCGGGTGCAGGAAGATCGGCACGCCGAGGCGTGCCGCCGCCCCGAACACCGCCGCAAACCTCGGATGGTCCAGGTCCTGCCCGTTGATGTGGGTGCAGATCTCGAATCCGCGCAGTCCGAGATTCGTGACGCCGCGCTCGAGCTCGCGGGCGGCCCGCTCGCCGTCCTGCATCGGCAGAGTTCCCAGGCCGACCATGCGGTCGCCGTTGGCCTTCGCCATCGCCGCGATGCCGTCGTTCATCAGGCGGGCGATCTCCGCTCCGAGATCCGGATCGGTCCAGTAGAAGAACTGGCCGGGCGACGGCCCGATCGCCGCCGCGTCCAGTCTCCGCCGGTCCAAGCCCTCGAGGATCAAACGGGTGTCCGACAGTCTCAGGTCGATTTCGTTACCGGGCTCGACGACCACGTCTTCCGGCGCGTGAAACACCATGTGCTCGCGGCCGTCGCGGCGCTCGATCTCCACCGCCTGGCGGAACGTTCCCCCCCGCACCGCCTCGAGATACTCCGGCGGCACGACGTGGAAATGCACGTCGATGGCATCCATAGTCCTACTTTGCGGACGCTCGGTTAAACTCGTCCGTCGCCTCGGCCAGCGAAGATTTGGGATCGGCGTCTTTCAGCACGACTCGGTCGACCATCCTCGCGATAATGCTCTGCAGGTCGGCGTAATAGGTCGTCCGCCCCAGCGGCTTCCCGACCGACAGGTCGTGGGTGAACGCGGACATGAACGGCGTGTTGCGGGCGGCCGGCATGGTGAGCCACCCCTTGGTGCCCTGCAGGAACTGAATCCGCTGCCACCAGAGGTCGGGTTTCGAGCTCAAGAAGTGGATCAGGTCCCAGGCCACGCGCTTCTGGGCGGCCGACGCCCTGGCGTTCACGGTCCAGTTGAATGAGTAGATGAGCGTGGCGGGGCGGTCCGGCCGCAACTGCGGGAGCGGGACGACAGTATAGTTGCCCTGCATCGCCGGATTGATCCGTTCGACGATCTTGCCCACGTGCGGGCCGGCGAAGGTCATGGCATCCTGCTCCACGGCAAAATCCTGGTACGGCGACGAGCAGGTGTTGTTGGTGACCCCTGGGGCGACGACGAGACTCTTCCACGTCGTCAGCGCCCGGAGGCCGGCCTCACTGTTGAAGACGGGCTTCCCGTCCTTGATCACCTCGCCGCCGGCCTGATAGACGAGAATGTGGAAAATGTGCGCCTGCCAGTGCCCGTCGTCGCAGACGTAGCGCATCTCGAAGCCTTTCTGGGTGACCCGGTCGCCCTGCTTCTTGGTGAGGACCTTGTTCAGCCGGGCGATGTCATCCCAGGTCTTGGGTGCGTCTTTAACCGGATCCAGGCCCGCAGCACGGAACACGCGATTGTTGATGTAGAGGCTGTGCGCGTTCAGCTGGTCCGGCACGGCGTACAGGCTATGACCGGACGTGATCGCGTCCAGGACGTGCGGCAGGTAGAGCGCAACCACGCCGTCCACGCTGGGCTGCCCCCACGCGGCGGCCGGGAGGGGTTCCACCACCTTTGCCGCGATATATTTCTGAAGATTCGCGTCGGAGGCTTCGAAGATCTCCGGGGCGGTGCCGGCAGCGATCGCCGCGGCCACCTTTAACGATTTGACGTCGGTCTCGAACTTGACCGTGACGTTCGGGTGGATCTTCTCGTACTGCGCGATCAACTCTTCCAACAACGCGGACTTGGTTCCGTCGCCGCCGTCCCATTCATTGAGCGTCACCGGTTCGGTCGGCAGCGCCCAGCCCCCGGCGGCCGCCGTCGCCGCCGGAATGCCAGCGCTGCGCGGGGCACTCAATCCGAGGCACATTGCCACTACCGCGATCGTTCCAAGCACGACTCGGCCGCACCACATCATGGATTCCCCCTCTGTGGGCATGGTCTCATTACTCGGTCCGCCGGAACTCGAGCACGTTCAGGCCGTGGTATCGGTCGATGGCGAACACGTATCCCCGGCGGTCGACAAACACATCGTTCGTCTGCGCGACGGGCCGGCCCGGCGGCGCGGGCGGTACAAACGCCGCCACTTCCCGGGGCCGGTAGGGATCTGAGATATCGACCGCGCGCACACCGCCGCTGAACCACGCCAGAAACACGATGTTGTCTTCGCGCACGTGCTCCCAGGGTTGATGCGCGCCGAAGCGCAGTCCGGGCACGGCGAGGCCGGCCGGATCGACGTGGTAGGTTGCGACGGGCACCGGACGCGCCTCGTTGGTAATGTCCAAAATCCACATGAAGGCTGGCGGGTCTTCGAGGACGTCGTCGGTGACGTCCTCGTCGGTGACCACGGCGAACCGACGGTTCCGGATTAGGTGCGGCACCGGCAAAAACGTATGCGTGGGCGCCTCGTAGGGCGGATCCCACGACAGCGCGCCGACGGTTGTGGGGTGAGCGGGGTCGGAAATATCGACGATCGCCACGCCGGCATGGCCGCACGCGGCGTAGGCTCGGTCCCCGCGCGCCAGCGTCAGATGGACCCAATGGTCGATCGGCAGCGGCTCCGCGGCCGCCCCGGCTTCCTGGCCGGGAAACGCCCACCGCCCCACCGGCGCCGGATGCGCGGGATCGGCGACATCCACGATGAGCAGGATGTTCGATCGAAACCCCGGCCACTCGGTCGACAAAAACGCGTGGGAGCCCTGAAGATCGAAGCGGTGCACGCCGCGTCCGCTTGTGCGGAAGAACGCGATCTCCCGGGGTGCCCGCCGATCGGCGATATCGAACACTTTGAGCCCCACGGCCGGCCTCCGACCGCGGTCGTTCTCCGGGAAGCGCTCGTAGTTCACGAACATTACGTCGCCGGCGACGCGCACCTTGTGGGAATGGATGTCGCCGGGCACGGAGAGTTGGGCAATGACCCGCGGATGGGCCGGATCCTCGACGTCGAGGATCGTGGTCCCGTGGGGCGGCGCCATGTGGCCGACGTAGGCGTACCGTCCGTCGACAACAATCTGGCCGCCGCCGGGGAGGAAGAGATGCCCTACCGGTTCAAGCGTTCCGGCCGCCGCGCGGGCATGGCCCAAATGTCACCGGGTGGTCTGAACGTGCCGTGGCACAAGAATGGCGCCCCGCGCGCGAAGATTCAACGTCCACGGCGCACTTATTACCTGGGGCGCTCTATGCGTGGTGCACAGCTGCGGAAGGCTCAGAGACCAACAGATGTTCGATCTCTTTGATGACGGCAAGATCCCTCCGCAAATTTGGGTCGTCGAGGGGACGGCTGAGCAGGCTCTGCGCGCGCTGCAGCCGGCCGCGCATGGTGTTGCGATGAATACCCAACGCCGCCGCCGCCGTCTCTTTATTGAAGCCGGCCTCGATGAGGGCCCACAGCGTGTCCTTGAGGACGCGCCCTTTGGGACTCGTCAGGACAGGCCCGAGGGTGCGGGCATAGATCGCTTCCAGGGAGGACGTGTCGGAGACTTGCGCGAGCAGGTGGGCCAGCGTGAGGTCCTCAAAGAAGAGGACCTGATCCCCCCTCTTTGCCAGGTTCAGCGCTTTGTCCGATTCCCAGTAACTCTTGGCAATGCCGGGGAGGCCTGGGTGCGCGGTCCCGAACGTCAAGATCACCGGCGTGACGTCCTCCATGCCCATGAGCCGCTCGTGCAGCGTGCGCGCGAACCGCCGTATCCGCTCCGGCTCGGCCGGCATGCGCTTGACCGGCAGCAGATAGACGATTTGATTCAGCGAGTAGGTGCACAGGATCGGGAACCGTTCCTGGCCCAACACTCGGCGCAGGACCTGCCCGGCGTGCTCGCGCCGGTAATACTCGTCGCGGTTTGTGAGCGCCCACCTGCGGCCTCGCTTCGCGGGGTCCACCAGCGAGACGATCATGACGGCATAGTCGCTCTCGGGATCGAACCCAAGCAGCCGCGCTCGCTCGATCAGATCCTCCTCCGGCACGCCGCCGCGGATCAACGCGTCCACGACGGTGTGACCGATGCGCGCCTCAACGGCGGCCTGGGACCGCTGGCGCAGGATGTGGAGGGCCGCGACCATCGAGCCGTGCTCGGCCACGCGAAGCTCGAGATCGCGGAGCGGCTCGCCGCCCTCGAGGATCCAGAGGTATCCGAGCAGCTCCGTACCGGCCCGAATCGCGCACGCCACCCGGGCCTCCATGCCGATCCCCTGCAGGGCGGTCAGCCGCACGGCCCCATCCGCATTCCGGAGACGTTCCAACAGACGCCGGCCTTCGCGGCAGCCGTCAATAAGCGGCAAAACGTTCTCGCGGGCGCCCCCCTCGTGCAGCGTCCGTTCGCGCGATGCGCCACACTCCGCGCGGGCGAGCGGCCGCAGCTCCGGATCCTCGATGGTGACGGGCCGGCCGATCAAGCCGCAGAGGGTGCGCGCGATGTCGTTGAGGTCTCGCGCTTCGACGGCCGCCGCGGTGATCTGCCGATGATACCGGTCGGCGAGCTCGATCATCTCGTAGTGGCGGCGGTTGAGCTCGCGGCCAATCGCTTCGGTGACGTCGGCAAATCGGAGCCTTCGGGGCGCATGCAGAATCGGAAGCTGGAGCTTCGCGGCTTCGTCGATGACGCTCACCGGGATCTGGCCCAGGTAACTTGTGGGCTCGAAAAGCACGGCGGCCAGGCGCTTGCCGTTGAGGGCGCGGATCGTGCGGCGGCTTTCGGTGTCGGCCTCGGGCCACCCGTACCCGGTGGTCAACAGGAGTTCGCCGCCCTGGATCCACTGGATGATCTCGGGGTTGTCGATGATATGGCACCAGCGGATCTGGCGGTCGAGGCCGCGATCGCCAGCTACCACCTTCACATCGTGCATCACCTCGAGATCAAGGGCCTCTTTGACAGTGAGCATCTTGGCTGGGATTTCCGGTTTGATTTCCCGAACTCCTCCCGCATGAAACCCACGATGCGTGCGTGTCTATAGCGCGGGGCCGGAGGGGATGTGGGGGGCGTCCCCGAAGACGACCCCGCGCACCGCATCATGGCATCGGAGGAAACGTTCATGTCGATCGACCGCGTGCACCGGCTCA
Source organism: bacterium (assembly GCA_035703895.1). Lineage (NCBI taxonomy): Bacteria > bacterium. The sequence goes on from DASSXJ010000146.1 coordinate 13,061, forward strand.
TCGACGAGCGCCGGGGCGAGTCGCTGGAAGTCCTGAAGACCCTCATCCGGCAGCCCAGCATCAGCGCGCAGGACAGGGGTGTCAAGGAGTGCGCGCGCCTCTTATCCGGTCTCCTCCACGAGTTCGGTATCCCCTCCCGGATCATCGACACGCCTACGCAGCCGGTGGTCTACGGCGAGATCGTCAATCATCCGGGCGGTTACACGTTGATCTGCTACGGTCACTACGACGTGCAGCCGCCCGAGCCGCTCGACCTCTGGCAGAGCCCGCCGTTCGAGCCGACCATTCGTGACAGCCGGCTGTACGGCCGCGGCAGCGGGGATAACAAAGGCCAGCTGATCACCCACGTGCTTGCGGCGAAGGCGTGGATGGACGCAGCGGGCGGACCGCCGATCAATCTCAAGTTCGTCTTCGAAGGCGAGGAGGAGTCGGGATCGCGGAGCCTGGGCCACTTCGTCACCGAGCACAAAGAGCTCCTCGCGGCGGATCTGGTCTGTATCTCCGACGGAGGCCTGCACCCATCGGGGGCCCCCACCATCTCCCTCGGCAACCGGGGCATCCTCGGGATCACCCTGGTGGCGCGCGGAGCCGACCGGGACAATCACTCCGGAAACAAGGGCGGGGTGGCGCCCAACCCCGTCTGGATGCTCGTCCACCTGCTCTCGACGATGGTCGATCCGAACGGCCGCGTGCTCATCGACGGGTTCTACGACGCCGTCCGGCCTATCGGTCAGACCGAGGAACGGCTGCTGGCCAAGATGGAGTTCGACCCCAAGACCTTCGCGGCGACGATGGGGCTGGACACAATCGCGATGGACGGGCCGTCGTATTGGAAACGCATCATGCTGCAGCCGTACTTCAATATCAACGGCTTCATCAGCGGGTACGTCGGTCCGGGATCCAAAACGATCATCCCGTCGACCGCAGAGTGCCGGATCGACATCCGGCTGGTCGTCGATCAAAAAACCCGGGACATCGAAGAAAAAGTGAAGGCGCACGCCGCGAAGGTCGATCCGCGGATCGAAGTGCAGTCGAGGGGCTTCGGGACAATGGAAGCCACGCGGACCTCGCCGGACCACCCGGCCGTGGGGGTCGTGGCCGCCGCGATCAAAGCCTACCGCGGCATCGAGCCGACCGTTAATCTCAGCAGCGGCGGGAGCCTGCCGAACGCGGTGTGGCCCAACATCTTGGGAGTCGATTATATCGGGATCCCCTACGCCAACGCCGATGAGAACAATCACAGTCCGAACGAGAACATCAGCCTCGAGCGGTTCCAGGACGGCATCCACGTGAGTGCGCAGGTGTTTCTGGCGCTAGCGGAGGCCGACGCCGAGAAGACACTGCCGCGGAGTAAGGACGCGGCGCATCGATGAGCACCATCTACCGGCGCTACGCGGAAGCCTACGTCAAGGCTGGGCAAGGCCGGTGGAGCCTTCAGCTCGTCCCGTGGGTCGCGCGCGTCCTCGACCAACACGGCGCCCACTCCACGTCGCTGGTCGATGTGGCCTGCGGTCCGGGGGAGTTTGCGCTGGCGATGGCGCAGCGCGGGTTGCGGGTCACCGGGGTCGACCAGTCTCCGGAGATGCTGGCGATGGCGCGGCGCAGCGCGGAGGGAAAAGGGGTCCCGGTCACCTTTCTCGAGCAGGACATGCGCCGCCTCGAGCTCACCGCTCCGGTCGACGCGGCCACCTGCCTCTATGACAGCCTCAACTACCTCGTCACCGACGACGACTTCAGGCAGACCCTCACGGCCGTTGCGGCCGCGCTTCGCCCCGGAGGCCTGTTCCTCTTCGATATGAACACCATCCAGGGGCTGGCGACACGGTGGGGAAATCGGGTGTGGCTGATCCAGGACAACGAAGATGCGGTCGAGGTCGACCAGAGCGAGTTCGATTACGACACGGGGATCGCGACTCTCAAGGTCAACGCGTTCCTCCGCCGGGAGCGGGACTTGTACGAGCGGGTTCGGGAGATCCATCGCGAGCGCGGGTACCCGGTCCCGACGATCGACAGGGAACTTGAAGCCGCTGGCTTCGAGATCCTGGGACGGTGGAGCAACGCGGAGTTCGCCGAGATCACGGCGCAGACCGGCCGGGTGTTCTACGCGGCACGCCGGGCATCGACGCGCCCGGACTAGGGGAGCGCACCCGTCAAGACGCAGGTCCGCTGCTTTCCTCCAGCAACCCCTGAAACGTGCGGGCGTTCCTGGCCATGTTGCCGCGGACGTGGTTGTTGAACATCCCGAAGAACCGGCTGGCGCGCCCGGCGACCCGCTCCGCGATCTCCGCCCACCCGCGCAACTCGTCCACCGAGTACTCGTAATCGTACCGCTCTTCGGTGCTGGCGCCGGCCCGCTCCCACCCGGCCCGGTTCCGGCCGTGAAACCGAACTACCGCCCACTCACCCGTAACCGCCTCTACGGTCGGCATGAGCCGCGGCACGTCCGGGAGGTCGACCATCACGTAGATCAACCCTTCCCGGCTCAGGAACTCCAGCGCCTCGGGATGCCGCGCCCAGTCCCGGTTGCGGAACTCGATCGCGAGGCGGCAGCCCGCGAGCTCCCGCTTCCACGACCGCATCGCGTCCAAAGTCTCCGGCGAGTACTTCGCGGACGGAGGCAATTGAAACAGCACGTACCCGAGCTTTCCGGCTTCTGCGAGGGGGGCGAGAAACTCGCGGAAGTGATCCCAGCACGCATTGAGAAACTCTTCGGGGACGTCACCCACCCGGATCTCGCCCCCGTCCCGCCGTTCCCGAGGGAGCAGCGACGCGAACCCCTTTGGAAGGCGTTCCACCGATGCGCCGTGGCCGGTGAACAGGCCGAAGGCCTTCGCGTTCATGATGAACCCGGGCGGAGTCTCCTCGGCCCACCGCCGGCTGTACGCGGGCGGCAGCAGGGCAAAGTAGGACGCGTCGATCTCTACGGTGGGGAACTGCGTCGCGTAATAGCGCAGCCGCTCCTCGGCCCGGCGAATCGCGCGCGGATAGAAATCGCTCTTCACGAACGACTTCTCTGCCCACGAGCAGGTGCCGATGTAGATGCGTTCTCGAACCGGTCTCGCCGCGGCCGCCTCTGGCAGCAGCGAAGTTTGAGAGGGGTCCCGCACTCCTACCGTCCACCTCCGAACAAGTGCATGACCATGGCGATGTGCTTGATCCCATCGATGTAGTCGGCGATCCGGATGTTCTCGTTGGGGGCGTGCACATTGCTGTGCGCGTATCCCACGCCCGAGCCGATCGTCGGGATCCCCTGCTCGCCGGTGAGCACATGCTGAGGCCCGGTCCCCGCCATCGAGGGATAGACAAGCGGCTCGCGGTTGTAGATCCGTCGCACGCTCTCGGAAACGATCTTGACGATCTCGGCATCCATCGGGGTCTTCGCCGGATCTTCCAGACTGAGCGGGCGCACGGCGATGTCGGCAAACCCGTGCTGGGCGAGGTGCGCCTTGACTCGCTGGAGGATGTTCTCTGCGCGCTGGTTGGGGACAAGCCGGAAGTCGATCTTCGCCACCGCCCGGCGGGGCAGGACCGTCTTACTTCCGGGCCCGCCGTAGCCGGAGGTGATGCCGCAGATCGTGCAGGTGGGCTGAAAGAGGTTCCGCTTGAGGAGTTCGACTCCGGAGAGCCCGAGGAGGTAACGGTCCAGCCCGTAGTCCCTGAGCTGGGCCGCGTCGTCCCGCATGAACGCGATGCGGCGCAGCTGAGCCATCTCGTCGTCGGTGGGCTCGACGACGTGGTCGTAGAATCCGTCGATCAGGATCCGCTCATTGCGGTCCTTGAAGGTCGACAGCGCCCACACGAGCCGCCATGCCGGATTCGGGACCATCGTGGCGAGCGACGAGTGAAGATCCCGGGAAGCCCCCCGGGCTTCCAGTTCGACGTAGCAGATCCCCTTCACTCCAAGGGCGAGCACCATGTTCTCCTGGAGGTCGCGGGAGCCGGATTCCCAAATGCAGGCGTCGGCGGCGACCAGGTCGTGGTGCTCGCTCACGAACCGGGGAAGGTTGACGCTGCCGATCTCCTCCTCCCCCTCAACGACGAACCGCACGGACACCGGCAGCTCCCCGAGGACGTGCAGCATCGCGTCTACGGCACAGATCCGGGCGACCAGATTCCCCTTGTTGTCCGCCACGCCGCGTGCGTAGATCTTGTCGTCGCGGATCTCGGCGCCGAACGGCTCGCCCTCCCATTCGTCGAGCGGGTCCGGAGGCTGCACGTCATAGTGGTTGTAGAGCATGAGCGTCCGCGGAGACTTCCCCTTGACCTCTCCATAGACGACCGGCGCCCCGCCTTCGACGGGGATGACCCGCGCTCGGATTCCGGCTTCAGCCATGAGACCTTCCACCTGCTCCGCGGTCTCCGCGAGGCCGACCCCCTGAGCCGCGATGCTGGGCTGGCGGCACAGCCGCCGCAACAGCTCGATATATTCGTCCTGGTGCGCCTCGATGTGCTGAAATACGCGATCCATGCGGGCTCCTTCCGAGATTGGGGGGATTGATTCAGGAATTCCAGGACGGCCGGAGGGTTCCCTGCGCCTATCGGGTCCTCGAGGCGGGGGGAACCGCGCACGCCCGGACGCGCCTGCGCCCGGCGCGGGGGGATTCGACCAGGTCGAGCATCGGGAGCGCCGCGCGACCGAGTCCCTCGCCATGAGGCGCCTTCTCGAGCCGTGCCAGCACCCGACGAAGCCCGGCCACAAAGGCGGCGACATCGACCTCCCGGTGAACCGGCGCGTACGGCTCGAGCTTCGCGACGGCCTTCCCGATGAGCGTGCGCGCCCCGTGGATATTCGCCTTCTCGAGGTGGTAGGAGCCCGCGGCCGCTTGGACGAGCCCGTGGTAGAACTCCCGCTCCGCGGCGGGGGCGGCCCGCCAGACGTCCTCGAGGTATTCGTGGCACTCGAAGAACAGGCCGGCATTGAAGAGCGCCGCCGCGCGCCAGATCTCGTCCGGGATTCCCTCACGATGAGTGGACCGCAGGAGCCGGACGGCGACCGCGGTTCGGGCGGCCTGCCGCCGGAGGTAGGCGGTGAACGGGCGATACGGGGCCGCGAGCGAGATGTGATCGCGGTCCGCCTCCGCGGGCTCCTCGAACAACCCTGTCCCCCCCAGGGCCCGGGCCAGGTCGTCGGGCGACAGTGCGGTGGCGCGGGCGAGCGCGGAGAGGGAAACGCGGTGCCGCTCCCCGGCCCGCCGCGCGTACGTGAGGAGCGCGTCCGAGACGCGGGCGTCTTCCGGGCGCGCGATCGCGTCGAGCGCGATCGACGACAACGTGTGCTTCAGTTTCACGTAGCTCACGGATCACCGCGATGCGGGCGGCCGCGCGCCTGCGGACCCTCAGGCGACGGCGATGCGGCCAAAAGTCAGAATCGTCTCGCGCAGTTCTTCGGGAGTCGAGGCGGGAGGCGCGCACGCCGTCGCGCCGCAGACGAACGCCCGCGGACCGGAGGCGGCATCGACAGCGGGCATGACGGCGGGCAGCGGGCCCACGGCTGCGGCGGGGTCGTGGACGTGGACGACCGTCCAGGGCCGGTAGGTCGCGAGCGCCGCCTGGTATAGCGCGGCGACTCGTGGATCGTGCCGCGGGCCGACCACGACGACGTGGAGCGGCGGGTCCAGATGCAGATCGAGCGCCAGGAACAAGCTGGACGTGAAGAGACCGTGCGCCGCGTTGCCCGGGGCGCTCGCCTCGAGCGCCCGGCCCGCCGCCTCCCGATACTTCGACTCGCCCGTAATCATCGCCAGCCGATCGAGGACCAGGATCGCGATCGCGTTCCCAGCGGGCGTGGGCGAGTCTTGAACCGGAATGTACGGCGTACCCAAGCCGATGGGCCGCCGGGCGTCGGCGGATGCGGACCGCGCCACATCGTAGAACCCTCCCCACGGTGCCTGGAACTCCTCGAGGACATACGCCATCGTGTCCTCGGCCAGACCGAGGTATCGGGGATCGCCGGTGAGCTCGAACCCGTCGAGGAGCGCCCGCGTCATGTGGACCTGATCATCCAGCAATCCGGACACCCCGCCGGGTGCGCTGACGAGGTGGCGGAATCCCCTCCACCGATCTTCCGCCTCCGCCGAACGATACGCCTCCCGCACGACGCGGTCGAGTGTCCGCAGCGCGGCGTCCTGGACATCCCGCCGCCCGAACGCCCGCGCAGCATCGAGGAACGCCGAGATCATCATCCCGTTCCATCCGGCGTACACGGTCGCGTCGACAAAGGGAGGCCTCCGCCGACTGCGCGCGTCGAGGAGCCGCCGCTTCGCTTCGACAAGTTGCCGTGCGACGTCCGCGGCGGGCCGATCCAACAGGGCGGCGACGACGTCGACGCCTTTGTCGACGAACAAGACGTGCCGCCGGGGATCGTGATGCATCTCCCCCTGCCCTTCGAGATGGTACGCGTGCCGGACGACATCGAGGTCGGCGACCGCAAGCGCGCCGGCGGCCTCCGCCTCCGTCCATGTGTAATAGTCCCCGTCGTCCTCGAGACTCTGGTCTGCGTCCTGGCTCGCGTAGAAGCCGCCCCGCGCGCGATCCATGAGCGTGTCCATCGTGTATCCGAGGATGCCTTCCGCGATCTCTTTGAACAAGGCGCCGCCGGTGGCCTGATACGCATGGGCGTAGTTGCGCAGCAGCTCGGAGTTGTCGTAGAGCATCTTTTCAAAATGCGGCACGACCCAGAACGCATCGACCGAGTACCGGTGAAACCCGCCGCCGAGTTGATCGTACACCCCACCCCGGCCCATCTTCTCGAGGGTTCGGGTCACGATCAGCAGTGCCTGGGCGTCGCGGGTCTTGTCGTGGCGCCTCAGCAACAGCTCGATCGCACCCGAATGCGGAAACTTCGGCGCCCCGCCGAACCCGCCGTTCTGCATATCAAACTGTCGCTCGATGTCCCGAACGGCCTCCTGGACAAGGGCCGGGCTCAAGAGATCTTCCGAGGCGCGCGCGGCGCCGAGGCGCTGCAGCGCCTGATGCAATTCATCGGCGTAGCGGTGCGCCTGATCGCGCTTGGTCCGGTAGAACTCCGTCACGGCGAGCAGGACCTGCCGGAACCCGGGCCGTCCCATCGCGCTCTCCGGCGGGAAGTAGGTGCCGCCGAAAAAGACTTTTCCCTCGGGGGTCAGGACCGCCGTGAGCGGCCATCCCCCCTGCCCGGTGATCGTGCTCACCGCGTTCTGGTACCGGATGTCGATGTCGGGGCGTTCGTCCCGGTCCACTTTCACGGGGACGAAGTGCGCGTTGATAATCTTGGCGATCTCGGGGTTCTCGTACGACTCGCGGTCAATGACGTGGCACCAGTGGCACCAGACCGCTCCGATGTCAAGCAGGATCGGCTTGTCCTCGGCCTTTGCGCGGGCAAACGCCTCGTCTCCCCACGGATACCATTCGACCGGCTGGTGGGCGGCGGACTTCAGGTAGGGACTTGTGGCCTCGGCGAGTCGATTGCCCATCTTCGCCTCCCTCTCTGCCTGTCAATTATACCGGAACGCGCCTGCGGCAGGCCTCTCCGGCGAACGACGCGAAGGACCGCGCGCAGACACGCCCGGAGACGGCGGGAGATGATCGCCCCGCCTGATCCGGAGGGAGGAAACAGTCAGATGGCGAGGATTCTCCGGATCGATCACATCGCGGTGGCGGTGAAAGACGTGGACGCCGGCGTCGCGAGCTACCAGAAGATCCTTGGGGCGGAGCTGATCGAGAAGGCGGAGCTGTCGATCATGGGCAACCGGATGAGCGCGGCGTATCTCAAGGTCGGGGACGGCCTCATTGTGCTCGACGGGGCGGTGGACCCGGAAGGCTTCATCGCCAAGTTCATCGAGAAGCGCGGGGAGGGGTTCCATCACATCGGCATCGTCGTGGACGATCTCGACGCGTACGTCCGCGAGCTCGAAGCCGCGGGGGTGCGGATCGCCCACCGCGAGGCGCTCGGCCCGCTGCGGCGGGAGATCCTCCTGAGCCCTAAGGACCTGTGCGGCGTCGTGGTGCAGGTGATCGAGTGGAAGGAAGGCGACGCGCCCACCCCAGCAGCGCGCATCGCGCGCTTACAGCGGTTTCTTCGTTCCCGGACGGAGCCGTAGTCGCATCGCGGGCCACGAATCGCCTAGGGTGACCGCCGTCTCACATCTTCGGCGAACAGACGGTTGAGGTCTGTCCCGGACGCCGCATCCGCGAATCCATCGAAGGCGCCGGCGGCAAGGCCCTGGGCGGCGCGGATGAATCCTCCCCAGGCGGCGCGCGACAGCGCGCCGCCGACGCTGATCCGGCGGACGCCGAGGTCGGCTGCGTCCCGGACCGTGAGCCCCATAGCGCCGCCGATCAACAGATTGACTGGCTTGGGAGCGACGGCACCGACGACCGCGGCGATCTGTTCGCGCGTTCGGATCCCCGGCGCGTAGAGACAGTCGGCGCCGGCCGCGGCGTAAGCCTTGAGCCGACGGATCGCCTCGGCGAGATCGGGGACGCCGGCGATGAAGCCCTCGGTCCGGCCGACAAGCAGCACGTCCCCACCGGCCCGATCGATCGCATCTCGCGCGGCGCGCATACGCGCCACCGCCAGGTCAAACGAGTACAGCGGCGTTGAGGCGTCGCCGGTGGAATCCTCGATCGACAGCCCCGCCACGCCGGCGTCGACGCACCGCCGGACGTTGTCGGCGAGGGGCTCGGGGTCGTCCGCGTACCCCGACTCGAAATCGGCGTTTACCGGCACGTCGGACGCCTCGACGACCATCCGGATATGCGCGAGCATCGGGTCGCGGGTCAGTGCCCAATCCGCGTCCGGCAGCCCCATCGAGAACGCAGCCCCGGAGCTCGTGGTCGCCAGGGCCTTGAACCCGAGATGCTGCAGGTAGCGCGCGGTGCCAACGTCCCAAGGATTGGGGATCACGAAGCAACCGGACTCATGGAGCCTGCGGAAGACGCGGCGCTTCTCAGCGATGGTGGGCACGGTGATTCCTCATAGGCGCTACGAGCGCACCTTGCCGATCCGGCAGAAGCCTTGGGCTTCGATGCGCAGGGCGTGATTAAACTTGCTCCTGAAATTCTCAAAGGCGACGTGGGCCGTCAGTTCCACGATGGCCTCTTCGGAAAAGTGCCGGCCGAGGCCGGCGAAGAGCTCATCCGACACGTCCTGCCCGCTGATCGTCATGCCATCGGCATATTGCAACACCAGCCGCTCGAGCGGCGTAAACACGGGGTCGGTCGCGTACGCTTCGAGGCGCACAAACTTCTCATCCGGGATGCCTGCCGCCTGGCCCGAGGCGGTATTGATGTCCGTTCAGAACGGGCACCCGTTCAGCGAGGCGACGCGCACATACACGAGGTACCGGAGCGCGGGAGGGATGAGCGACGTCTCCCGGATCGCGTTCCCCCATGCCCTGTACGCGTCGAGCAGCACCGGGTGGCGCGCCCAGACTTTGGTGGTATTGAGGGGCACGCCGTACTGACGAGTTTCGTTCGCAAAGATCTCCCGGATGGCGGGTGACACTGCGGCGTCGGCTGGCGGTGTGATGCGGCTCACGTTCAACGGCCTCCTCTCACTCTTCAGAACCCGCATTGATTTTATCAGGACGGCGACGCGCGGGCCACGGGAAGATCTGCAGGGCGGCGACTGAGCCGACGGCAAATCGGGTATTTAGGTTGCCGAGACGCCGAAGGGGAGGATCGCCGGATGGTCAATATCCTTGCACGGATGCCCGAGGTCGATGTTCCCGCAGACATCGAGGCCCGCTTCGCGAAGGCCTGGCGTGTCGCCTCAGGACAAGAGACCCCCGCCCCGTTCGCAGGCGCGGTGATCAGCCAGCGCTACATCGTCATCATGACGCCCGGCCGGACCCTCATGATCCAGCCGTGTCCTCCCCCCAACTCGATGTCCCCCGAGCACGTGCAGGCCATCGAGAAGATCGCGCCCGCGGGCACGCCGCTCAATATCGCTGTGATCGCCTATACGCGGCTCGACTCGCTCATGGAGAAGGAGCAGAAGGCCATCCCGTTCCTCGGCTATCTCCTGGGGCTCAGCTACATCGGCCACTCGGTGCTCGTCTTCGAAGGCCATCCGTCGGCGTTCAAAGCGGGGTGCCGCGACGCCGACCTGCTGATTGTCGACGCGGCAATGGTGCCCCACCTCCAACGGGACTGGATGGCCGCGGCGTGGGGTGTGATGCGGAGCGGCGCGGACATCGTGGAGTTCGGTCGGGATGGGAAGGTAAAACGCCTGAAGCGAGTGATACAGTAGAGATGGTTAGAAAATACGGGAGACGCTCCCCGGCTGGCTTCTCACCGTCTTTGGCCCCCGCCGCCGGTGCCTACCGCCTGTCCGCTGTTCTCCGGAGTTACCCCCGAAGTACGCCTGACGAGCCCTCGGCGTCCACGTGCGCGAGCGTTTGAGTCGGCTACCTTTGCCAGTCGGTTTGCGTCTCCGTCATCATTTGTAGCACAGGCCTCTTGCACGCACAATCGGGAAACTCAGTTCGAGGATTATGTGGATTGCGTGGATAACTCCAGGCAATAACTAAAACTATCCGCCGCTCTTATCGACGAAGTTGACGCGCAGCATGGTGAGCGCGTTCTCTATCTCACGCCGCTCCCCTTCATCGATGCGCGGGCGGAGCAGTTCGAAGACCGCCGCGTACGCATCGATCGCGAGGCGCGCGTCCTCCAAGTTCTTCTCCGTTTTGCCCGACATCGGGTTTGGCACGAGACCCATGCCCTCCCAGGCCTTCATCGCCATGAGGCTCAGGAACGAGGTGAGCAGGTCTGCCGCCGGCAGCGCGGAGAGCGGCACCGCCTGAGGGCCGCCGCTCTTCGGAGCCTCGGAGGCGGCCGCTTCCGGCTCGACGGCCTCCCGCTCCGGTTGGGCTTCGGACCGAGGTGCGGTGTGCTCAGATGACTCGTCGGTGCGCTCCGGCATCGCTATCCTCCGTCCCATGCGTCGAGGCGCTCGAGCGCGCGGCACAACAGTTGCGCGCCGCGCGCGGCATCCTCCCACGCGGTCTTCTCGAGGGGCGAATGACTGATCCCCCCCATGCTGGGGACAAAAATCATCCCGGTCGGCGTCACGCCTGCGAGAATCTTCGCGTCGTGCCCGGCCCAGGACGACATGGTGACGAGCGGCCACCCGAGATCGCGGGCCGCGTCCGCCACCGTTTCGCGGACGCGCGCGTCGAGCGGGATCGGCGGTTCGGTCCACCACGGACGATGCTCGACTTCGAGACCGTATCGCCCCGCGCAGGCGGATGCTGCGCTACGGATCTCGGCGCACAGGCCATCCAGCAACCGGCCGTCTGCGCTCCGCAGTTCCACCGTCACCTCGGCCCGCCCCGGGACGACGTTTGCCGCGCCGGGTGTCACAGTGCACTGCCCAACGGTCCCCACGGCCCGCCCCTCGGTTCCGCGCGCGACGTCGCGCACGCTGCCGATCAATTCCGCGGCGCCCCAGAGAGCGTCCCGGCGGGTATTCATTGGGGTCGTGCCCGCGTGGTTCGGCTCGCCGCGAAAGGTGAATGCCATCCGTGCGATGCCCACAATCGCATCGACGGCCGCGAGCGGCACCCCCCGCCGTTCCAGAATCGGTCCCTGCTCGATGTGCAACTCGAGGTACGCGGCCATCGGCACCGGCATCTCCCGCCGCGGGACGCCGGGATCGAAATCGCGGATCCAGTCCGACGCCGGGCGGCCGCTCCGGTCGGTCAGCGAGTCCAGCGTCGCCAGGCGACCGGCGATCCCCCGGGACCCGAGGCACCCCAGACCAAACGAGACCCCCTCCTCCTCGGCGAACGCCAGCAGGAGCAGCGGATGATGCAGGGCCGCTCCGGCCTCGCGCAAAGCTGCGGCCGCCTCGACCGCCGCAACGACGCCGAGCCCGCCGTCGAAGATCCCTCCGTTGGGGACGGTGTCGAGGTGCGAGCCGGCGGCGACCGGCGGAAGCGCGTTCCCGGTCCCCGGAACGACGCCAAAGAGATTCCCCCACCGGTC
>DASSXJ010000147.1 GCA_035703895.1 bacterium
CGCGTGTTTGCCATGAAGGAGATCTGGACCAAGCGCGAGGCGGAGTTCCATGGCCAGTTCGTCCACTTCGACAAAATCTGGGCCGACCCGAAGCCGCTGCAGAAACCGCACCCACCGATCATCATCGGCGGTGATGGCCCGACCACGTTCGACCGAGTCGTGGAGTTCGGCGATGGCTGGATGCCGATCATGCGCCCGAACCGCAACCCGGTCGAGCGCATTCCCGAGCTGCGCGAACGGTTGATGAAGGCAGGGCGCGATCCCAAGGCGGCGCCCGTCGGCATTTTCTACGCGCCGCCCAAGCGAGAGGCGTTGGACACGCTCGCCGGAGCTGGTGTCTCGCGCGCGATCTTCGGCCTGCCGTCTGAGCCGCGCGAGTCGGCGCTGCCGCGGCTCGACGCGTACGCCAAGGTGATGCGGAACTGACGGGCCGTCACTGGGCGGCCATCATACTGACGTATCGCTCACAGGCCTGTTTGGTCGACCCCGCTCAATGCGGTTGACACAGGGGTTTTCCTGGGCATATATTTATTAAAAGTGGCTACTAATAAGAATCGACTTCAACCTTCAACCGGCGCGACCCTGCAGGTGTGGACGGATCTGCGGCGGCGCCTGGCCGCGCAGCGGGGCCGGCTGACCCCCCAGCGCATGGCCATTTACGACGCCGTGGTGGGGCGGACGACCCATCCCAGCGTGGCGGCCGTGCACGAGGAGGTCCGACGGCGCTTCCCCGGGGTGAGCCCGGCGACCGTCTATGCGACGCTCGACCTGTTCGCCCGATTGGGGCTCGTCCAGGAAGTCAGCGGGCCGATCCGCCGGTACGACGGCCGGGCGGGGATGCACGTGAACCTCGTCTGCTCCCGGTGCGGGCGGGTGATCGACGTGGCCGATTCCGAACTGGAGCCGCTGCAGCGCCGGGCGGCGGCCCGCGCGCGCTTTCACGTGTCGGCGGTGCGGTTCGAACTGCACGGCGTCTGCCCGCGCTGCCGCCGGCGGGCGCGACGGCGAACTGGGGGACATTGATGCCGACGCCTGAGGGATTGCACGCGCACGTGGCCGACGCCGGCCAGCAGGTTGCCGCCGGCCTCATGGCCTCACGCGAAGCGCACGAACAGGGCTACCTGCTCAAGGTGGTGCAGCCCGCGCTCCTGGGCCTCATGGACGGGTCGATCTCGACCCTGGCCCCGCTGTTCGCCAGCGCGTTCGCGACGCGGAATCCGCACATCGCGTTTCTGGTCGGCGCAGCGGCCGCGGTCGGCGCCGGGATCAGCATGGGCTTTGCCGAAGCGCTCTCCGATACCGGAAAGCTCACCGGCCGGGGGCGACCGGCGATCCGGGGGACTATCACGGGCGTGGCGACGCTGATCGGGGGATTGCTCCACACCCTGCCGTTCCTCATCCCGAGCCTCAATCTGGCGCTGGCGATCGCCTACCTCGTCGTAGGGATTGAGCTCATCGTCATCGCGATCATCCGCTACCGGTACTTCAAGATGAACTTCTGGCTCTCCATCCTGCAGGTCATCGTGGGCGGCGGGCTCGTGTTTCTCTTCGGGATCTGGATCGGCAACTCGTAAGCCTCCCCGTCCATCTCGCGGCAAAGGGAAATCCACGAGCCTGGATGGAACTCTTTCGGGGTATCCTTGGTAGAGGAGCGTGAGATGCTGGCCAACCCTTTGAAGGGCCGCGTGCGCGGCGGGGAGGCGGTGTTCGGGACCATCCTGCCGATCCCGTCACCTGAGGTGGCGGAGATCGCAGGGCTCTCCGGATACGATTTTCTCCTGCTGGATATGGAGCACGGCCCGGTGACGGTGGAGGTCCTCGAGGGCCTCGTGCGGGCATGCCGCGCCGTGGACGTCGTCGCGCTGGCGCGGGTCCCGACCGACCATCCCAAGACGATCCTTCGGGCCCTCGACGTGGGATGCGTGGGGGTTATGGTTCCTCAAGTGGAGACGCCCGAGCAGGCGCTGGCGGCGGTCGCGGCGACGAAGTACGCGCCCGCGGGCACGCGGTCGCTCGCCGGGGCGACGGCGGCGGCCTGGTGGGGTCACGTGCCGATCCCCGACCACGTCACGGCCAGCAACGCCGCCACGATGAGCATTCTACAGATCGAGACGCGCCGCGGGCTCGAGGCGGTCGAGGCGATCGCGCGAACCCCCGGAGTGGATGTACTCTTTATCGGCCCGTCCGATCTTTCGCAAAGCCTGGGTCATCCGGGCGCGGTCTCGCACCCCGACGTCCAGGCCGCGATCCGGCGGATCTTCGGCGCGGGCCGGACCGCCGGCGTGCCGGTGGGGATTCTCGCCCTCACCCCCGAAGACGTCCGCGCCTACCGGTCGATTGGGGCGACCATGTTCATGGACAGTCTCCCACGCTTGCTGTTGCGGGCCTGCCAGGGACAAGTGCAGAAGCTGCGGGAAGCGGCCCAGGTCGCCCAGGGAGCGACGCCGCCCGGGGTTCGTTGACGCGTGTCGACACGGCTCGACTACCACGATCCGTTTCATGAGTTCGCGGGGCGGCTGACCGAGGCGCTCGAGGATCACCATCTGGTCGTCTCCGGGTACGCCTTTCTGGTCGACGTGGATCACATGAGCCGCGAGTATCGCTACGTGGTCCACCTCGACGGCGAGCCCTCCTCCGATGCTCCCCGAACCTTTGCCTGGCCGTGGGCCGAGCTCCGGTTTCTGGTCGACGCGCTCTCGTTCGGGCGCCACATCGCCGAGTACGACGAGGGCGTGGAGTTCTCCCGAACCGTGCATGAAGAAGTGCAGGTCTTCGGAGAGCTGCTCACGGAGATCATGATGGATCGGCTCCTGGTGCCTCCGGACGTGGTGGCGCTTCGCCGCGCCATCATCCCGGTGGCGTCGGAACCGGGCGTACCGAGCATCAGCCTGCAGCAGCACTTCTCCAGCGAGGATGCGCCGCCGGTCTACAGCGCGCGTGTCCAGTCGAGCATCATGCTCAAGGAAGACGAGTTGGTCGATGGGGACCGGCCGCGCAAGATCGCCTCGGCCGTCTCAGGGATCCTGAGCGCCCTGGAGGCGTTGCATCTCCCCGCCGAAGGGGCGCCCATGCCGCCCGCCGAGTAACGCCGGCGACTCGTGTTCGACACGGACGCTGTGTTCATGGATGAAGCGCTCGTCGAGGCTCGGGCCGCGGCGGGTGTGAGGGATGTGCCGGTCGGCGCGGTCATCGTGCGCGATGGGCACGTGATCGCCCGTGGGCACAACCGCAGGGAACGAGATCGGGATCCCACCGCCCACGCGGAGATGGAAGTACTCCGCCGCGCGGCCAGGGTGCTCGGCGGATGGCGCCTCCACGGTTGCACCCTCTACGTCACCCTTGAGCCGTGTGTGATGTGTGCCGGCGCGCTGGTCCAGGCCCGGCTCCCCCGGTTGGTGTACGGCGCGCGCGATCCAAAGGCGGGCGCTGCCGGCAGCGTGATCGACGCGCTCACGGACACGCGGTTCAACCACGTCGTCGAAGTGCTGGGGGCCGTGCGCGAGGCTGAGTGTGGCGCCATGCTCCAAGCGTTTTTCGAGCGAGTGCGGCGGGGAGATTTGCCGGCCTAGGAGGACGCCTCCGGCAGACGGCGGCGCGTGCAGGAGATTGAAAACCGGGGACCAAACCAACCGGGAACACTCGCCGCGGCTCCCCAGCGGGGGGGAGCATCCTGGGGGCCGCGCGGCTGAGGCACTTCTGATGGGGCGGGGGGCGGGAATGATGGACGATGATGTGCTGCGCGTGGTGACCTCGTTGCAACGCGAACGGATCAGCCGCCGAGAGGCGATCCGGCGGCTCGCGATGCTGGGCCTCGGCGCAACCTCCGCAGCCGCGTTGATCCGCACGATGCGTCAACCGCCGGTAGTCAGCGCTGCGCCCATGCAGAGCTTCAAAGGGCAGACGCTTGTCATCACCAGTTATGGCGGCACCTGGCAGGAGTTCATGACGAACGAGCACATCCCCCAGTTCGAGGCGGAGACCGGTGCCAAGATCGAGCTGGCTGTGGGACTGGCCAAGGACTGGTTCGTGAAGATGCAGGCGGCCGGCAAGAACAGCCCCCCATACGACGTCTTTGTGACAAACGAGACCTACCTGGCCCAACTGCGCGCCGAGGGGTTTTTCACACCCCTGCCGATGGATAAGGTGCCGAACCTCAAGTACGTGCCCAAGCAGCTCCGGCAGCCAAACGACGTCGGCGTCCTGGGACTCGTCGGTCCCCTCGGGATTGCCTACCGCACGGACCTGGTCCAGGATCCGCCGAAGTCGTGGTTCGACCTGGGCAAGTACGGCAACAAAGGGGCGATCTTCAGCATCGGCAACTCGGGCGAACCCCAGCACGTGATGAAGATGGCCCAGGCCCTCACCGGCGACTACAAGAATTGGAAGCCGGCGATCGAGTGGATCGGGAAACACCTCTGCGGGGCCAGACAAGTCGATTTCAGCGGTACCGAACTGACCATGATGACCCAAGGCGAGGTGACGGTCGGCTTGATCGATTCACCCGACTGGGCGTTGATGAAGGCCAAGGGCGTCCCCGTCGCATGGGTCCTGCCCAAGGAAGGCTACTGCGGAATGTTTGAGCAGGATATGAACGTCTGCGTGGGCAGCAAGGTCAAAGAACTAGGCTACGCGTTCATCAACTACTGGCTCAGCGCGCCGGTCCAGAAGAAGTGGGCGGAAAAGTTCTACTGGACCCCGGCCAACAGCCAGGTCACGGTCAGCGCGGACCTCGCCAAATTGATCCCCGTGACCCCGGCCCAGCTCGGCAAGATCCCCCGCTGGGATTACGTCTGGCTCAACAGCACCGGCGCGCGGGAAGGTATGGCGGATGCCTGGAACCACCAGGTCAGTGGTCACTGTTAGCCGGTCCGCGATGGCCTGCGCGACCCGCGTCCGGCGACCGCTGCGTTAGCGCGAGCGCCCGGCATGGCGGAGATCAGCCTCCGGGGGCTCACCAAGCGTTTTGGAAACGCCGCCGCCGTCCATGACCTGACGCTCACCCTCGCCGCAGGCGAGCTCGTGGCGCTCCTGGGCCCGTCGGGCTGCGGGAAGACCACGACGCTCAGGATGATCGCCGGTTTCGAGACACCGACGCAGGGGCGTGTCCTGCTGGGTGATCGGGATGTCACTGAGGCGCCCCCCGAGAAGCGCAGCTGCGGGATGGTGTTTCAGAATTACGCCCTTTTCCCCCACCTCACCGTTCACCAGAACATCGCCTTCGGTCTCGAGATGCAGGGAATCCGGCGCGATGCAATCGACCGCCGCGTGATCGAGATCCTCGAGAAAGTCGGGCTCGGCGGCCTCGACAAGCGGTACCCACGCCAGCTCTCTGGCGGACAGCAGCAGCGCACAGCGCTGGCACGGGCGCTCGTGATCAACCCCAGCGTGCTGCTGCTGGACGAGCCGCTCGCCAACTTGGACGCCAAGCTGCGAGAGGAGATGCGGTTCTTCATTCGTTCGCTGGTCCGGGAGTTTCACATCACGACCCTGTACGTGACCCACGATCAGGCGGAGGCCCTCGTTCTGGCCGACCGCGTGGCCGTGCTCATCGATGGAGTCCTGCAGCAGTTCGATACCCCCGAGGCCGTGTACCGGCGGCCGCGCACGGTTCGCGTGGCCGCGTTTATCGGTCTGACGAACCTGATCCCCGGGCGGGTCACGGCGCGATCGGGCGACCGGCTCGTGCTCGAGACGAGCATCGGTCCGCTGCGCGCCAGCGGACCGGCCGACCTCAGGGACGGGATGAAAGCGATGCTGAGCATCCGGCCGGAGAACCTCGAGCTCGGCGGGCGCGATCCCGCCGCACCGCGGGATGGGGTCAACCGTCTCCGAGGCGTCGTGCGCGAGCGCACCTACCTCGGCAGCCTCTACGACTATCGGGTGGATGTCGGGGGGGACTCCCCGCTCCGCGTGCAGGGTGGGGTGAACGCCGTGCACCAGGTCGACGACGAGGTCACCCTGTCCTTCGACGCGGCGGCCGGCTGGGCGCTGCCGGGTGGGTGGGAGTAGGCGATGCCGGCGGCAATCGACGTCGGCGTTCGCCCGGCCCCCAGGGCCTCGGGGCAGGCGCTCATGATCGCGCCCGCGCTGTGTCTGATGCTCGTCTTCTTTGTGCTTCCCTACCTCAATCTGCTCCTGATCAGCTTCTTCACCCAGAGCCATCAGGCCCCATACGCGCGCGTGCTCACCGTAGCCAATTACGCACGCCTCACGGGCGATCCATTTACGTGGGGGGTCGTCTGGCGGACGCTGTGGCTCGGGGCCATAACCACCGTGATCAGCCTGGTGCTGTCATACCCGCTTGCCTACCACCTCGCGCGGGCGCCTCGCCGGTGGAAAGGCCTCCTGATGATCCTTGTAGTCTCGCCGCTCCTGGTCGGGGTGCTCATCCGGACGTATGGGTGGATC
>DASSXJ010000148.1 GCA_035703895.1 bacterium
CTACGCTCGAGGAGCGCCAGATCGTCCAGGGAACCGTTGTCCGGGTCGACAGCGAGGGGGTCCTCGTAGACGTCGGCGCCAAGTCGGAAGGCTTCATTCCCCCAAAGGAGCTCTCGGCCAGCGGGGAGGCGGTCGAAGGGATTGCCGTCGGCGATCGGATCGACGTGTACGTCATGAAGGTCGAGGGTGAAGAGGGAAACATCCTGCTCAGCAAGAAGCGCGCGGATCTCGCGCTGGCCTGGGATCACATTCAGCGCGCGTTTCAAGCCGGCACCATCCTGCACGCGATGGTGGTCGACAAGGTCAAAGGTGGGCTTGTCGTAGACCTCGGAATGAGGGGGTTTGTCCCCGGCAGCCATGTGGACCTCTCACAGGCCAAAGGCCGCCAGTTCGAGGCGCTCGTGGGTCAGAGCATACCGCTGCGGGTGATCGAGGTCGATCGGGCCAAGGGGCGGGTGATCCTCTCGCACAAGAATGCCATCGCCGAGGAGCGCGCCAAGGCCCGCGTGGAGGTCTTGGGTGCTCTCCAGGAAGGACAGGTCCACGAAGGGATCGTCCGCCGCATCACGGATTTTGGCGCGTTCGTCGATTTAGGCGGAATCGACGGCCTTCTGCCGATCAGCGAGATGTCCTGGACGTACATCAAGCATCCCTCAGAGGTGGTCCGGCGCGGCCAGCGGGTCACGGTTGCCGTGCTCCGGATCGATCGCGAAGCCGGCCGGATTTCTCTCGGGCTCAAGCACATCCTGCCCGACCCCTGGAAGCGCGTCGGAGAGCGCTATCGGTCGGGACAGGTAGTGGAAGGCAAGGTCGTCCGGATCGTCGCCTCGGGGGCGTTCGTCCGCCTGGATGAAGTCGACGCCTTCATCCCTATCTCAGAGATGGCCGAGCGACGTGTCCAGAAGGTCACCGACGTCCTTGAGGTTGGGCAGACCGTCGAAGCCCTCGTCACCGAGATTCGCGCCGACGAACGCCGGATGATCCTCAGCCTCCGCCGGCTGGCGCGTGAGCGGGAGCGGACGCGCGTCAAGGATTACATCACCTCGCAGGCCGACGAAGGTCGCGTGACGATCGGTGATATCGCGGGCGAGCTGCTGCGTCAAGTCGTCACCACGCCGGCGGCGGCCGTCCCCGATCGTCCGCGCGACGGCACGACTCTTCCGGCGGACACGCCGGCGCGCCCAGGCCAAGACGAGCACACGACCACAGGCGGCCCTCCGGACTGAGTCCGATCAATTCTCCGCTGCCCGGCACACACGATCTTTGACCACGTTCCTCCCCCGAGCGGTGAGCGGGCTGTCTCGCTTCGCGGCGAGTGTGGGTGAGCCTGGAGGTGATCCGTGATGGACTCATCGGAGATGCTGTTTGAGACCGCGCGCGGCGTGGCGTATCTGACCGTCAACCGTCCCGCGCAGCGCAACGCCATGACCTGGGCGATGTACCAGCGCCTCGTCGAGATCTGCGAGCAGGTCGACCGCGACGATGCGATCAAGGTGCTGGTGATCCGCGGGAGCGGCGAGCGGGCATTCATCTCGGGGACCGACATCAGTCAGTTCCCGGCGTTTCGCGGACATCCCGAAGCCGGGATCGAGTACGAAGAACGGATCGACCACGTCACGGGGCGGCTCGACGCGGTCGCCAAGCCCACGATCGCCTCGATTCGAGGGTTCGCGGTCGGCGGTGGGCTGACCATTGCGCTGACCTGCGACCTCCGCTTGGCTGCTGATGACGCCCGGTTCGGGGTGCCCATCATCCGGCTCGGGAACTGCCTGTCGATTCACAATTACGCGCGTCTGGTATCGCTCATCGGCCCGGCGCGGGCTAAGGAGATGATCTACACCGCCCGGCATGTGGAGGCGAAGGAAGCGTTGAGCTGGGGGCTCATCAATGAGGTCGTCCCGGCCGCATCCCTGGCCGTTCGCACCCAGGAACTCGCGGAAGCCATCGCGGAGGCGCCGCCGCTCACCCTGCGCGCGAGCAAGGAGGCGATCCGGCGCGTCGTCGACCGGCTGAGCCCGGAGCATCCCGGTCACGACCTCATCGCGCTCTGCTATAACAGCGCCGACTTCCAAGAAGGCGTCGCCGCCTTCCTCGATAAGCGCCCCCCCCGCTGGACAGGACGGTAATCCCTCCACCCCTGGCCCGCCGCCGGCGCGCCGGTCGAGCGTCCGAACCAGGCCACTTTCCCCCCGCTTTTGGGCATTTCATAATCAGTAGCCACACGTAGGACGCCCGTGTCTGCCAGACGTCAGAGATCAGCGGGGGAACATCGCGGTGCGGCGCTCGACCCCAGATAAGGGTCTAAAGAGAAAGAAACCCAGGCTGGTCGCTCTTCCAGGTGGAATCCAAGACCCGGCTCCTCGCCTGCCGGTCGACGCCGTGCATTCCCCAGGAGCGGTCCAGCCTGCCGCGGACAAGTCGCTCACATTCCTCTCACGCCTCGCGACGGAATTCACCGCCGTCCTCAGCCTCACCGATCTCTTGGAGCACGTCATGCGGGTGCTTCGTGAAGAGATCGGTTTCGATTCGTGTTCGTTGGCGCTCGTCGATGACCGCAACCCGGATTTCCTGGTCATTCGGGCGGCGTCGGGCATCCGCGAGAATTTCATGGGGCTCGCCGTCCCACGGCACATCGGGCTTCACGGTGTCGTGATGCAGTCGGGCGCGCCCTTCATGGTACCTGACATGCACAGTGATCCCCGGGTCTTCAGACGGGAAGGACGCATTAGGTCCGGGATCTACGCGCCCTTGACCGTGGGCCGCCGGCAGATTGGCGTGCTGAGCGCCCACCGCGAGCGCATCGATGCGTTCACTCAGGCCGACCTGGACTTGCTGACCGTCGTAGCCCGATACCTGACGGGGGCGATCGAAGTCGCCCGCCTGCACGAACAACTAAAGGAGCTCGCGGCCACCGATGCGCTGACGGGGCTCGCCAACCGGCGGTGCTTTCTCGACCGGCTGGTGGCGGAGATCGCGCGGACGCGCCGCACGGGACACACCGTCAGTGTCGTGCTGATCGACCTCAACGGGTTCAAGGCCGTCAACGACGCCTACGGCCACGCCAAGGGAGATGAAACGTTGATCCGGGTCGCGGAGACGCTGGCCCGGAGCGTGCGCGCCTCCGATCTTGCGGCCCGTTTCGGAGGCGACGAATTCGTCTTGATGCTCCCCGAGACGACGCCGGACAAAACGGAGGAGATTCTCAGCCGGTTTGACCTCCGCGAGATTCCGGTGCCGGATCAGGAAGGGGCCCCCGCCCGCCTCACCTTCTCCTACGGGATCGCCTCGTTCCCCAACGACGGCGACGATCCGGAGCGGTTACTCCAGGCCGCCGACGGCCGGCTCTACGCGATGAAAAAACAGCTGTACGCACCAGACAAGGACTCCCGCCCGGCAACGTCCTGATCCCGGGTCTCATCCAGAGGACCCGCATGCTATACTCTCGCTGTACGCTTCCGGCGCGAGCTGAACGCGGGGGTGGGGGATGGAGCCGGTCCACATTGCGCGCGTGCGGGTGTACCAGGACAAGCGCCCCAACCGCAGAGCGTTTCTCGGAGACTTCCCCGACCCGGTGCGGTACGGGGTGAACACTGGGGTCAAGGCGTTCTACAAAATGGAGCCCGAGGAGGAGTTGCCCAGCACGCTCGACCATCTCGTCGCAGCGGCGGCGGGCTGACTGACAGGGACCCTGGCGGGCGCGCTGGAGGCGCGCGGGATTCCGAGTCATCCCGACAAGTTGTGGACCGAGGCCGAGGGGACGGTGGAGGCGCCTGACCGAGTCATGCGCGTCACCGCGATTCGCGTCAAGTATCATCTGACGATTCCCCACGGGAAGCGGGACGACGCGGAACGGGCACTGGCCGTGTTCGAACGCGGGTGTCCGGTCGCGCAGACATTGAAGGGATGTGTGGCGATCACGCATGAATGGGAGATCCAAGAGGCGTAGGGCGGAGGAGATGCCGTGACATACGTATTTCAGTGCCGGTCCTGCAAGCACGAGTTCGAGATCACCGCCACGGTGGCCGAGTATGAGGCGCGGCGGGCGCCGGCGTGTCCCGAGTGCGGAGACCCGCAGGCGCGTCGGGTGTTCACCCCGGTGCTCGTCATGACCGCGGGGGGAAAGGCCGGAGCCGCCGACGAGGGAGGGTGCTGCGGCGGGGGCACCTGCGGGTGCCGCCACTGACCGGCCCGATCTTCTGAGACCTGCCGCCCGCATCCGTTTGCGCTCGAAGTCTCCGCCGGCCGGGATCGCCCGGCCGGCTTTGCTGTGAGGTGACGGCTGATGATGCAGGATCGCTTGCAGGCGCGCGAAGACGCAGGAAAGCCGGTGCGCGTGGGGGTGATCGGGGCGGGGCGGTTCGGCACGATGGTGATCTGCTCCCTCGCCATGATGCGCGGGATGCGGCCCGCCGCCGTCGCGGACATCGATGGGGCGCGTGGGATGCAGGCGCTCGTCTACGCCGGATTCGCACCGGACTCGGTCGCGCGCGCCGAGACCGCCGCCCAGGTGAACGCGGCATGCGCCCGCGGCGTGCCCGCGCTCACCCAAGACCCCCAGGCCCTGCTCGAAAGCGGGGTCGAGGTGGTTGTCGAGGCGACCGGGGTCCCGGAGGTCGCCGTACGCCACGCGACGGAAGCGTTCCGATTCGCCAAGCACGTCGTGATGGTGAGCGTTGAGGCCGACGTGCTCGTCGGATCGGTCCTTCGCCGGATGGCGGACCGGGCGGGGGTGGTGTACTCGGCGGCGTACGGAGATCAGCCCGCGCTGATTCACGAACTGGTGGTGTGGGCGCGAAGCCTCGGGTTCGAGGTCGTCGCCGCGGGCAAGGGCACCAAGTATCTTCCCGCCTACCGCAAGGGCACGCCCGACGACATCTGGGAGCGGTACGGTGCGGATGCGGCTCACCGTGAGGGGCTCAATCCGCAAATGTACAACTCGTTCACCGACGGGACGAAGTCGGCGATCGAGATGGCCGCGGTGGCGAACATGACCGGCCTCCGTCCGGACGTTCGGGGGATGCGCTTCCCTCCCGCCGGGATTGGGGACCTGCCCGAGGTGCTGAAGCCGGCGGAAGATGGCGGCGTGTTGCGCCATGCGGGGGTCGTGGAGGTGGTCAGTTCGCTCGACCGCGACGGCCGCGAGGTGCCCAACGATCTCCGGTGGGGCGTGTACGTGGTGATCACATCAGGCCGCCCATATCTTCGGAAGTGTTTCGCCGAGTACGGGATGCCCGTCGACCGCTCCGGCACGTATGCGGCGATGTACCGGCCGTATCATCTCGTCGGCATGGAACTCCCCATCAGCGTGGCGCGCGCCGTCCTCGACCATGAGGCGACCGGCGCCCCGCTGCCCGTGCCGGTCGCCGCGGTCGCCTGCGCGGCCAAGCGTCCGCTCACCGCCGGCGAGGTGCTGGATGGAGAGGGGGGTCACACCGTGTACGGGGTGATCGACGATGCGGCGACGGCGGTCCGGGAGCGGCAGCTGCCGATGGGCCTCTGCCGCGGCGCCAGGCTCGTCCGGCCGGTTCCCGAGGACGGCCTCGTAGGGCTCGACGACGTGGCTGTGGACACGTCGGGCCCGCTGTATTCGCTCTGGCAGGAACAAGTGAGGTTGGTCGCGCCATGACCCGGGAGCGGTATCGTTTTCCGACGCTGCCCGATTACCTCAGGCCGGGTCTCGATCTCGTCTTCGTGGGGATCAACCCCGGCCTGTATTCGGTCGAGCGCGGACGCTATTTTGCCAGGCCGACGAGCCGGTTTTGGCCGGCGTTCTCCGCTTCGGTGCTCAGCGCCCGCATCCGAGCGTCCCTACGGAAGCGGCGGCTCGGGCCGGAAGACGACCGTGCCTTGCTGCGGTTCGGGATCGGGTTTACCGATGTGGTGAAGGTGCCGAGCCGGAGCGCCGGCGACCTCCGGCCCCGGGACTACCGCGTGTGGGCCCCGAGGCTGCTGGCGCGCCTCGAGGCCTTCACGCCGCGGGTCGCCTGCTTCCACGGTCTCACGGGGTACCGGGCCTTTACCCGCTATGCCCTCGACGAGCCCGGCAGAGATTGGCGCCTCGGCGCCCAACTCCTCCGTCTGGGCCGGACCCGCCTCTTCGTGATCCCCAACCCCAGCCCGGCCAACGCCCACTTCCAGATGCCGGATTATATCGTTTGGTACGACCGGGTGGCCGGGTTCCTCAAGCGGCCCGCGTGAACGCGCCGAGCCGCGGTCCCATTCCTCGTTACGCCGGGGAGCGTTTGACTCCGCGCTCCACCACGGAGAGGAAGGGGCGGAGACGCGTGGCCAGTTCCCGCGCCGTGTGCTTGAACGCCTGAAGACGCTCTTCTTCCGTGCCGGCCACGGCGCCTGGATCAGGGAAACTCCAATGGATCCGCTCCGGATCGCCGGGGAAGACGGGGCACAACTCTCGGGCGCTGTCGCAGAGTGTCACCACAACGTCGAATGTCTGGCCCGCAAACTCGTCCACGTGTTTCGAGCGCTGACGCCTGACGTCTATGTTCATATCCCGGAGCGCCCGCGCCGCGAGCGGATGCACTCCCGCCGGCTCGGTCCCGGCACTGGAGACGTCAACGGTTCCTCGGCTGAGGTCGCGTAAGATGCCTTCCGCCATCTGCGACCGGGCGGCGTTGTGCGTGCACAGGAACAAGACCCGTGGCCTGTGTTGCATGTCCCCCCCTAGCTCGCCCGATTCGTCGTGGTGGGCTTTGTGGCGCGAATAAACGCACTCATGAACTTGTTGGTGACCAGAGGGGCGACGCGGTCGACATCGATGCCGTGTCCTGAGAGAAACTCGCGTGCATCGTTGACGTCGTAGACGCGCGTTGGCTCCACCCCGACCGCTTCAAACCCTGCCTTCGACAGCTTCGAGACGTATTCACGCTCCTCCAACGCCCCTGCGACGCACCCCACCCAGAGTTCCATGCTGCGTCGAATCTCCGATGGGACCTCTCCGCGCACAACGACATCGGAGACGGCGAATCGACCTCCGGGTTTGAGAACGCGAAACGCTTCGACGAAGACGCGATCCTTGTCACCGGAGAGGTTGATCACACAGTTCGAGATAATCACATCCACGGAGTTGTCGGGAAGCGGGATGTTCTCGATCTCCCCTTTGAGAAACTCCACGTTGTGTACGCCGGCTTTTCGCTGGTTCTCTCGCGCCAGGGTCAGCATCTCATCGGTCATATCGAGCCCGTAGGCTTTCCCTGCGGGACCCACTCGCGTGGCCGAGAGCAGCACATCGATCCCGCCGCCCGAGCCAAGATCCAGGACCGTGTCCCCCTGGCTCAACTGCGCCAATGCGGTCGGATTGCCACATCCCAATGAGGCTTGGACGGCTTCCCTGGGGATGTCCGATATCTGTCGCGTGTCGTAGAGGTTCGATGTGATGGGATCGCCCGAATCTCCACTTCCGCAGCACGCGCTTGAGCAACATCCGCTCTCGCCCGTCTTGACACGGATCGCCGCCTGTGCGTACTTTTCCCTCACCACGTCTTTAATGTCCATTAGGCCCTCCTTGATCATCGATCCCTTCGAAACGGCTTACCCACCCACGCGATCTCACGGGGATTCACGGCTTGGTTCCGCGTGCAGCACTCAGCGTACAGGAAACCGAGCAGCTCGCTGAGCGCCTCCGTGTTGGCTGCGTACCACAGGTACGTCCCCTCACGCCGTACAGTCACCAAACCTTCGTGGCGCAGTTTCTCCAGGTGGTGGGAGAGGGTGGAATTGGGAATATCGAGCTCGGCTTGGATATCGCCTACAACCATGCCGGTCGGGTGGGCCGACAACAGCAAGCGCATGACCCGGAGGCGCGCGTCCGTTCCGATCGCGGAGAACATATCGGCGTAGCGGGTGATATCCTCACTGATTATCTTCTTCTTGACGTCTTCTTTGATCACACCCGTTCCCCCCTGATTTCGATTGTTCGATAATAGCAGAAATAAGGAACATTATCAATCCCAAAAAGCAGATCGGAGTGACGGGCGCCGGCCAGGCGATGGGGACTACCGTATGGGACAGAAGCCAAGACCTCGGTCGTCGACCCTGAGCGGGTGCGTCGCTTTGCTTTTGTTCTCAAGGCGCGGAGTCCTGCCGAACAGGGACGTGCAGC
This sequence comes from bacterium, assembly GCA_035703895.1. Classification (NCBI taxonomy): domain Bacteria; species bacterium. Next base: position 8,120 of record DASSXJ010000148.1, read on the forward strand.
GAGGCACGCGAAGCCCTGAATAGGACGTCCAGTAACATGGCGTTTGGTTCCTCAGACGGGGTGTGTTGTATGACGCAGAACCATGGTGAGGAGAACGAGAAGCAGACCCCTCCGGGCGGTGACGAACGCCCCGAACCACCGAGTGGCCCAAAGATCGAGCCGAGACGTCTTCCGTCCTTACCGCGTCGGCCCGGTCATGATAGGTCAACGACGACGCCTGCTCGCGCCAAACCGCCCACACGTAGAATCACGAGAACCGCTCGGCGGCGATATACGCGCTGAGCGGATTCCTTTCTCGGGTATTCGGTCAGTAAGACACGAGGCTGGCCTCGACGTCTGCTCTCAGGCCACTGTAGAGGTCCAGAACACACGCGCCAACAGGCTAGAATCCTAGCACTGGACGGATAACCCCCGATCCCGCCTTTGCTTCTCGATCGGGAAAAGGGTACGCTGAACGTACTTCTCATTCTTTACGTCCACGACCATCCCCCACGGCAACAGGTCGGCTCCTCGGAGGCGGACGCGCGCCTGGCACCATACGCCGATGCGCATCCCAGACGTCACCCGCGGGCGCCGTGGTGGCAACGCGCGAGTCGCCCGCATGACCCCGGAGCAACTTCGCGAGCATTCCCGCCACATGGTCGCGGTCCGCGAGGAGAAGCGAAAGTCGAAGAAATGCCAGGAGGGAACGTCATGACACCTACAAACAGGATTCTGTTAGCGCTTGTGGCGATCGTTGGCACAGCGCTATTGTTCTCAGCGGCCGTTTTTGTCAGCACGATCAGAATGCAACTCCAGCTGCTGATTGGTTGGTGAAATTTACACCAAGGATGGCACACTCCTTGCCCAGGAGCATGAATCCCCAGTTGGTCGGTCGTTCTTGCAAAGGCCTGCGTCCGATGGCAAGTCCTCGCTTGAGCTGGGCGCTGGCCCGCGAGGTGGAGGATAGTGCAGTTCGTTCTATCCCGGAATCAACAATGTTGAAATCAATGTTGAATATACCAATATCGCTTATATTATAATTGACACATATATTGGCAAATCCATTGACAATATTAATGGCATGTGACATCATGAGATCGAGGTGATAGATGGATGGTCACTTCCCGGCCAACGCGCCAAGCGAGGCGCCGGGCGGTCGTTGAGAAGGAGGAGAGTGCAATGCTAAACAATCGATGGTCACCGTTCGCGGATCTAGTTGGGCTGAATCGTGAGCTGATGAACAGGCTGTATAGCGGCGAGGGCACGAGCCGTACCACGGCCTGGGCTCCGCCTGTCGAGTCGTTCTATCAGGGCAACAATTTGATGGTGCGGGTGTGGGTTCCAGGCGTCGACCCTGCCACCGTGGATATCAAGGTCAGCGGTAACCTGTTGTCGATCAAGGGGGAACGCAAGTTCACCTATGACGTACGCGAGAATCAGTATCTGTTCACCGAGGTCGCGTATGGGCCATTCGAACGAACGGTCACGCTGCCGGACGGGCTTGCCTTCGATCAGGTGAAGGCGAAGTATACCCACGGCGTGCTTGACATCACGCTCCCGATTCACGAGGGCGTGCTGCCGATAAAGGTTCCGATCGAGATCGAGCAATCTCCGCAGCCCACACTAGCGGGCACCAGATAAGCAAACGCTGCGATGAGGAACCGCGGGGCCCTGGTCCCGCGGTTCCGCGTTTTTAGGCGATGCCGTCCATGACTGTCCTGAACCTCAAGCATGAAGCGGTTGACCGCGCTTCATGAACTACACGGCCTGCAGCAAACCAAGGTCGCACACGGCCATGGGAGCATGGTGAGTCCCGCTCCATGATTGCTTCTAAGGGTTTTCCGCGTTGCTCTTCCGGGCGAGGGTCGCCTCCACGGTCAGGAGCCCACTCTCGCCGGCGTGTCGCACGACGCTCAGCAGTGTCTCCATGCTGGACACTTCTTCCAGTTGTTCGGTGACAAACCACTGGAGGAAGTTCTGGGTGGTGTGATCGCTCTCTTGAAGTGCCAGATCCACTAAGATGTTGATGTGCTTGGTGACGGTCAACTCCCACTCGAGG
>DASSXJ010000149.1 GCA_035703895.1 bacterium
CGGCGGCACCTCTCCAGGGAGCGCGGGCCTCGACTTCGAAAGAGGGTGGTGAGGATGAGCCCACAACTCTTGCTCATTGCCGCGGTGGCCGCCGTCGGGGTGCTCCACACGATCGTCCCCGACCACTGGCTCCCCATCACGCTCATCGCACGACAGGAGGGGTGGGGCCGTCGCGACACCGCCCGCGCAGCGGTTGGCGCCGGACTCGGGCACTCGCTCTCGACCTTGGCGATCGGCGCGGTGGTCTGGCTCATGGGGACCGCGGTGGCTACGAAGTCTGGCCAAGCTGTGTCCAACGTCGCCAGTCTGGCGTTGATCGGGTTCGGGCTGTGGGTGGCGGCCGCGTCATTTCGGGAGCTCCGGCGCGACGCGGCCGGCCGCCGTCACCACGGCCGCGAGGGACGCCAGCATACACACGGTCACGATGGTTCGCATCCGGCGCCATCCGTTGGACACCGCCATGTGCACCGCCATGGCGACGGGCGACAACACGTTCATTTTCACCGTCATTCATCATCGACGTGGCACGAGGCGGAAGCCGCGGTTGCCCTGGCGGTGTCCCCGCATGAACACGAGCACCGAATGGCACCGCGACGGGCATTGCTCCTCATTCTCGGCTCGTCGCCGATGGTGGAGGGCATCCCGGCGTTCTTTGCGGCCGGCCGCTACGGCCTCGCGCAACTGGCGGTGATGGCCACCATCTTCACGCTGTCGACGACTGCGACATATGTCGCGCTGTGCGTGTCGTCTACCGCGGGATTGCAGCGCGTCGATCTCGGCCCGCTCGAGCGCTACGGCGAGGTCCTGAGTGGAGTGTTTATCGCGCTCGTGGGGCTTGTGTTTCTGCTGTGGACAGGGGTGTGACGCGCTAGCCCTGGACGCGCGGCCTGACTTCAGCCGCGAAACGCTCGAGGACGTTCAGCATCTCGGGGACCGTTCCCACCGTGAAGTCGAACACGAAATGCTGGACGCCCGCGGTCATGTACGCCCGCAGGTCCTCGACGATCTGTCCCGGCGGCCCTGAGAGCGGGAGGCGGGCCGCGCCACCGGCTCCGCTCAGGGCGAGCGGGGCCTTAAACGAGATCGTGATCCCGGCGGAGTCGCGCCCGGCCCCCTCAGTGAGGTCCCGCAGCCGGCGCACCCGAGTGGAGAGCTCGGGCGGGTGCAATGTCACCGGGGGCCGAAGGCCGATCGGGTGCCATCCGTCGCCGATCGCCGCGACGCGTTTGAGCGCTCCTTCGCTGCTGCCGCCGATCCAGATGGGGATGTGTGGCTGACGGACAGGATGGGGACGCACGGCTCCGGCTTCAGGAATATGCATGAACCGGCCCTCGTAGGCGATCCGCGGTTTCGTCCAGACCGCTTTCATGATCCGCAGATACTCGAGCGTCCTGGCCGCCCGACCCTCGAACGGGATGCCGAGGGCTGCGAACTCCTCGCGCCACCAGCCGATTCCCGCGCCCAGGATGATTCTCCCGCCGGAGAGGTAGTCGGCCGTGGCGAGTGCTTTGGCCGTGAACACAGGATTGCGGTACGGAATCACGAGCACGCTTATGCCGATCGTGATACGTTCGGTGACGGTCGCCAGGTACGTGACGGCCGTCAGCGGTTCCAGCCAGGGTTCGTCCGGTCCCAACGGAAAGGCGCCGGTGGGGGAGTAGGGATAAGGAGAGCGGCTCTCGACCGGGATCAGTAAGCGATCCGTCACCCAGATTGAGTCATACCCCAGGGCGTCCGCCCGCCGGGCGAGTGCGGTGATGGATTCCCGGTCGGCGAGGACCCCGCGTCCCTGCAATGAGAAGCCGAACTTGACGTTCATGGCGATCCCTTCGGCGGAGACGACCGCACAGCCCTCTTCACAATGTCCGGCCCGCCGCGGACCACAAGGAGAAGGACGTCACACGGCGAAAGCCGCTTCCCACGACTCCCACCCGGTTCAGCTCCCGGTCGATCCCTGGGGGGGACCGGAGGATACACGCTCGTCAGGAGGGCGCAATGCGACCGATTCTGCAGTGGGTCTTGCTCGGGCTCGCCGGTCTCTCGCTCGTCCTTCCCGCTCAACTCGCGACGGGGGCCCCTCCTTCGGGAAGTACCTTTGTCTTCGCGCGCCCCGAGGAGACGGAGACCCTGGATCCCGAACGGACCACCGCGGTGTCGTCCGCGGAAGTCGACTACCTCCTCTACGATACGCTGACGTCGCAGGACTACGACAACACAGTCAAGCCGGGACTCGCCGAGAAGTGGGAGATTGCGCCTGACGGTAAGACCTACACGTTTACATTGCGAAAGGGTGTCCGGTTCCACTCCGGCAAACCCCTCACCGCGGCGGACGTGAAATTCACGCTCGATCGCTGGCGAACCCTGAAGGGCTCCCCGAGTGCATTCAATATCGCCCCGGTTGAGAGCGTGGATGCGCCGAACCCCACGACGGTCGTGATGCATCTCAAGGAACCTCTCTCGATCCTCCTGATCAACCTGGCCAGCTACTCGGCGAGCATCTTGAACCAGGATTTCGTTACGCGCGCCGGCGATGACTACGGGACCGGCGTCGGCAAGGTGGATGGTACGGGACCCTTTATCCTCAAGGAGTGGGTGCGGAACGACCGATTGGTCGTGACGCGTAACCCAAACTACAATTGGGGCCCCCCGATCTACAAGAACCACGGCCCGGCCCGCTTCGAGACCGTTGTTTTCCGCACCATCGTCGAGGACGCGCCGCGCGTGGCCACCGTGCAGCTGGGCGAGGCCCAGTTTGATGAATCGGTCCCCGCGGTCCAGGTCGATAGGCTGGCCAAAGACCAACGTGTCAAGGTCATCCGCTACAACGACCTGAACACGACTTTCCTGGGGTTCAAAACGACCAGGAAGCAGCTGGCCGACGCGAAAGTGCGCCAGGCCATCAACTACGCCATCAACAAACGAGAGATGATCGCTGGCGTCTACTATGGGCTGGCCGAGGAGGCGTATGGCCCGCTCGCCCCGGGGACGCCGGGGTGGTGGAAGGAGGCGACAAAGGCCGGGTATCATTACAATCCAAGCACGGCGAAGCGCCTCCTTGAAGAAGCGGGGTGGAAGCCGGTCAAAGAGGGGGGTACCCGTCAGAAAGACGGCCAGCCCCTCGTGATCAACTTCCTCTACTCGCCGGGGCCGCAGAACGAGGCGTTGATAGGCCTGATTCAGGCCGATCTGGCCGGCGTCGGCGTCGACATGAGGCCCCAGCGCCTCGAGTGGACCGCGTTCCTGGCGGCGCTGCGGGCCGGCCAGCATGATATGTTTCTGATCGCGGTCAGGTACGTGACCGCCGACATTCTCTACTTCTATTTCCACAGCAAGCAGCGTCCTGCGCCGAACCGGTTCGATTGGGCCGACCCCGATACCGATCGCCTGCTGGAGGCCAGCCGGTCGAGTACCGTCGAGGGCGAGCGGATGACGGCCTACCAGAAGCTCCAGCAGATCGTGGTGACGAACGCCATCTGGGTGCCCGTTGTGCACGAGAAGCGTGTCGTGATCGCATCACCGCGCCTGGAGGTCCCCAAGATGCACGCCAATGTGCTCTACAAGATGCTCGATTTGGAGATGAAGCCGTAGCCTGATTCCGGGGCATGGCCGGGTATATCCTCAGGCGCCTGTTGCGGGCGGTACCTGTCCTGCTGGGCGTCTCGATTCTGGTCTTTTTGATCCTCCACCTGACGCCAGGGAACCCCGCGCTGATCGTGGCGGGTCCCGACGCTCCCCCTGAGGTTGTCCGGGATGTCGAACGGGCGCTGGGGCTCGACCAGCCATTCTACGTGCAGTACGGCCGGTATCTCGGCCGGATCGTGCGCGGAGACTTCGGCCGGTCGATCCGGTCGCGGGAGCCGGTCCTCGAGCGGCTGACCACGACGTTTCCCGTTACGCTGACCCTCGCGGTCGTCGGGGCTCTGTGGACAACAGCCGTCTCCGTCCCACTGGGGATCGTGGCCGCCTACCACCGGAACTCAGTGCTGGACCTCACCACGATCTTCATCGTCCTGACCGGGTCGGCGATGCCGGTCTTTGCGCTCGGGCTGATCTTTCTCTGGGTGTTCGCCGTCAATCTGCGCTGGTTTCCGCTCGCGGGATATGCGCCGTTAACGACACTCGATGGATGGCGGCACATCGTGCTGCCGGCCGTGACGGTGAGTAGCGGCACGATCGCCCTGCTCGCCCGGCTCACCCGGTCCTCGATGCTGGAGGTCCTCAACCAGGACTTCGTGCGGACGGCCCGGGCGAAAGGCGTGCGGGAGTTCTTGGTCGTCGTGCGGCACGCCTTCCGCAATGCGCTCCTGCCCGTCATCACGGTGGTCGGGCTCCAGTTTGGATTCCTGCTGAGCGGCGCCGTCGTTACCGAGAGCATCTTCTCTCTCCCGGGGATGGGGCGCCTCCTAGTGCAGGCCATCCTGGCGCGGGACTTTCCCATCGTGCAGGGCGCGGTCCTGTTGGCGGCCGTCACCTTCGTCCTCACCAATCTCCTCGTTGATGTGGTGTACGGCCTGGCTGACCCCCGCATTAGATACGAGTGATGTGCGTTAATGAGTGAGGCCGCCCTCTCCATGCCCGCTCCTGCGCCGGTGCGGCGAGGTCCGAATCTCTGGCGGCGGATGCGGAGGTCTTGGCAGGTCCGTATCGGGGTGGCGATCCTCGGGGTGCTCGTTCTGGCCGCAGCGCTGGCCCCATTTGTCCCCGATGATCCCGCCCGGCCCAACATGCGGGAGCGGATGGCGTTGCCGTCGTGGACGCATCCCTTCGGGACCGACAACCTGGGCCGCGACCTCTTCAGCCGCGTCATCTTCGGGAGCCGGGTGTCGCTGACGATCGGGCTGATCTCGGTAGGCATCGCGTCGTTCTGCGGAGTGACGCTGGGACTCCTGGCGGGGTATTTCCCGCGGCTCGACAACCCGATCATGCGGACGATGGACGTGCTGCTGGCCTTTCCGGGGCTGCTGCTGGCCATCGCGATCCTGGGGGCGCTCGGGCCGAGCCTGACGAACGCCATGATCGCGGTCGGGATTGGGGCGACCCCGTCCTTCGTCCGCATCACGCGCAGCGCGGTGCTCCGGGTCCGGACCCGGGAATACGTCGAAGCCAGCCGCGCCGTGGGGGCTACCGATAGCCGGATCGTCGTGCGCCACGTCCTGCCGAACGCGTCCTCGGAGATCATCGTGACGACGACGTTGAGCATGGCGTCGGCAATTCTGGCCGCGTCGGTCCTGTCGTTTCTCGGCCTCGGCGCTCAGCCTCCCACGCCGGAATGGGGTGCGATGGTGTTTTCCGCGAAAGACTTTCTGGACATTGCGCCGTCCATGGCGTTCTTCCCTATCCTCGCCATCTTTGTCACGGTGCTCGGGTTCAACTTCCTGGGGGACGGCCTCCGCGACGCGCTCGATCCGCGCCTCTATCGGTAGCTGGGCGCGCGTTACGCGGGTGGAGACCCGGAGAGGGGCCGGTGCCCATGCCGGCGCACCAAACGCACCGCCGCGGCGACGAGGTCGCCGTTGTGCCGCGGGCGGCCCCCGTCGGGAAGGACGAGGGTGTCCTCGAAGCCGATCCTGATGTCGTGGCCGCGCTCGAGGGCTGCCTCGAGTACCGGCCAGGCTGGGAGCCCTTCCCCATGCAGCACCCGCGGCAGCCGGATCCCGTGCCGGTCGAGCACCTCATCGATCGCGGCTGCCGTGGTCAGCGCCGTGCCCGGGTCCTGCTCCTGCGGCTCGATCAAGATGCGGAGGCACCGGTCCGGTAGCCCGCTCTCGACGAAGGACCGCGCGTCGGCAACGGACCACACGCCGGCCTCGATACCGATCCCCCGGGCGATCAGCACCTCGCATAGCTCGAGGACCCCAGGTTCGGAAAAGTTGACCGACACGAAATCAGGCAGCGGCGCCCACGCGGCGAGACGCGAGAGCCGGCGGGCGGGATCGCCTTCAATCCAGAGGCCGGTCGACAGGCCGAGCGGGATCCCCGGGCATGCGGCTCGGGTCTCCCGGATCGCCGCGGCGCAGACGCCTGGGTCGAGCGTCTCGGATCCGTCTGCGCCTCTGGGGTGAACGTGAAGCGCCGCGGCGCCCGCCTGGACCGCGCGCCGGGCGTCGATGGCCAGGTCGGTCGAGGTGATCGGGATCGCCTCATGGTCGCGGCGATCCCTGGAGCCATTGAGACAGGCTTTCACGAGGATCGGGGACGTACGCTTCGCGGCCGGCATCGATCGATTCGTTTCGGGAGAGCCCCGGGGGCTCCTGCGCGACGGCGTAGAGGGGTCGGCTGCGATCGCGGCATATTAGCAACCGCAGGCCACGATGATGGAAGTCCTCGACGCCCACACGCACGTCGACGAGTCTCCGGCGCTCGGCTGGATGGATCCGCCGGAGATGCTGATTCCGCTCCTTGACGAGGCCGGCATTCGCCGGGCCGTCATCATGGCCTACCGGGACGCGCCTGCCCCCCAACTCGAGGCGTTTGAGTATGTGGCAAGCGCCGCCGACCGCTATCCCGACCGCCTCTGGGCCTTTGTCCGGCTGAACCCGCGGCAGCCCGCAGAGGCCACGCAGCTGCTCCGGTACGCCGTCCGCGAGCGCGGCTTCAAAGGGCTCAAACTCCATCCCGTCAGTTTTGCGCTGCCGCCCGGGCACGCCCTCGTCGTCGATTTGATACGATCGGCGGCGCAATTGGACGTCCCGGTGCTCTTTCACTCCGGTGACGACGGGCAGTCCACTCCATTGGAGATCGCGCCCGCCGCGGCGGCGTGCCCGGAGGCCACGATCATCCTCGGGCACATGGGGGGATATTTTCACACCGCCGATGCGATTGATGTGGCGAGGACATACTCGAACGTCTATCTCGAGACGTCCGCCATGCCATACCCATGGCGGATCCGCGACGCGGTTCGCGCGATCGGTCCGGATCGCGTGCTCTTCGGCAGTGACGGCCCCGGCTGCCAGCCGGCGCTCGAGCTCGACAAGGTCCGTCGCGCCGGCCTCGCAGAAGCCGACCTGGGATTGGTGCTTGGGGGCAACCTTCGACGCCTGCTCGCTCGAGGTCCGGGTGCGTGATGATCCTGGACGCCGAGGTGTACCTCGGTCCCAACCTCTTTGGCCCGACATATGATCGCGAGACCTTGATCGGGGCGCTCGACGCGGCCGGCGTCGAGCGCGCGGTGGTCTGCCCGGCCCGCCCTCCCGGGTATCACCTCGAACCCGCCAATGACGTGGTCGCGGACGCCGTCCGCCGCCATCCTCGCCGCCTGATCGGCTTCGCGCGCGTCGATCCTCACCAAGGCTCCACCGCGCTCGCCGAGTTGCGCCGAAGCGTGGAGCAGCTCGGCCTGCACGGCCTCCTGCTGCATCCCTGGGAGGAGCTGTTTCGTGTGAACGATAGAATGCTCGACCCGCTGCTCGCATACGCACGCGAGCGCGGCATCCTCGTGCAGGTGGCCGGAGGCTTTCCGGTCGTCTCCCACGCCGTGCAGATCGCCGATCTCGCGCGCCGCTTCCCCGAGGTGATGATCCTCGCTACTCACGGTGGCCAGATCAACATCAGCGGCCGCGGGCTCTACGAGGCCGGGGAGATGCTCCGGACGTGCCCCAATGTCTACCTCCAGACGTCCGGCATCTACCGTGAGGACTGGATGGAGGACATGTCTCAGGCACTGGGCGCCGCCCGCCTCGTCTTCGGAAGCGGCGCCCCGTACTACGACCTGGGGTTCGAGCTCGAACGGATCCGCCG
>DASSXJ010000150.1 GCA_035703895.1 bacterium
GGCTTTAAGCTCGAGACGGTCTCGGGTGGGACCGCGGTCACCGAAACGATGATCAACTGTGTGACGGGGGCGACGGCGGTCGACCAACCGATCACCTCCCCCACGACGGTCAATGTCTTGGGGTTGACGTTCGGTTATTACGACGCCGGCGGGAACCAGGTCACGAACCTGAACACCGCGGCGTCCATCCGGACGATCCGCTTCGTCACGGTGACGGCGCAGGTGCAGGCGAACGCCGGGGCACACGGCCCGACCACACAAACATGGTCAACCAGCATCGACCTGCGCAACCCGTAGGCGGGAGGGACCCCATGCGTCCGTCAGAAAAAGGCTTTGTCACACTCGCGGCACTGCTGGACGTCGTGATCATCACCCTCATCGGGGCGGTTCTCATGACGAGCCTCTTTGGCGAGATCCAGGGAGAGTTCGGCTACAACGAGGCCGTCAGCGCCGCCTCCACGGCCGAGGCCGGGCTCCACTGGGCGGGCAACAAGTTGGCAGGGGCCTCCGCCACCACGCAGGTCTACCAGGGCAACACCAATCAGACGCTGCAGGCCGCCGGGGGACAGCAGGCCGGGGTCTTTGACGTCGGCGTCACCTGCGCGAACGGAACGGCCGTCGATACCGGGAGCGCGGGATGCTCGACCCTGCCCAACCAGCGCCTCGTCCGGGCGACCGGATACGTACCGTCCAAGACCGGGGCCCTCGGCAAGCGCACGGTCCAGGCCCTGGTGTCCCAGAACACCTTCTATAACAAGACGATCTGCGGCTACCAGAATGTGACCTTCGCCCAGGGCGTGACGATCCAGGGAGACGTCGGAAGCGAGGGAACCGTCAACCCAGACCTCGGCCTGCAGGGACCGTCCGGGAGCGCGGCCAACATCCAGCCGGCGCCAGGCGGGGTCCAGCCGGGCAGTGCCTACGCGGTCAGCTCGGTAAGTTGTTCGCAGGGGTGCGCCACCCAGGTCGCGGGATCGGTGAACAACAACCAGGCCGCCGGGACCGTTTGCCCGAACCTCGCCCAGGTCTGGAGCACCTACGTCTGCACCCCCGGAACCGCAACATTCAATGGAAGCGCGCTCACGATCACAAGCGCCAACAACAGTTGGAATAGCATCACCCTTGTGTCGGGGGGGAGCGTCACCTTCGTGACCGCCGGGCCCACCGACGTCCTAACGGTGAACGTGAACTCGATTACCGCCGGCAGCAATACGCAGTTTGTCCTTCAAGGGGGAGGCATCGTCCAACTGAACGTCAACAGCCAGCTCACGGTGGGACAGGGAAGTGGCTTCGGGCTCACGAGCTTCCAAAGCCCTCTTCCTAGTCCTGTCCCCACATCCGCCCTTGTGCCGGCCGGCCACCTGATCGTGCGGAGCTGCAACACGGGGACGCCTACGCCGGCGATCTGGTTCAACCAGACGGGCGGGCTTAGCGCGGTGTTCATCGCGCCGTACGGCAACGTCAAGATGGATCAGGCGCAGAACTCGCAGGGAGCGATCCTGGCCGCCAACATCACACTTGACGCGAGCACCGGTTTCGGGTTCGACGCGACAGCCAGCGCCGTCGGGTTCGGCTTCAACAAACTGCTATCCTGGCAAGACGTCCCGTAGAGGAGAGGCCTCAATGAAACGGTTGGTATGGTCGCTCGTTGCCCTCGTGGTGGTAGCCTCCTTTCCCCCGGTCCCGACTGGGGCCGCCGGAGGACTCTCTGATCGATTTGCCCATCCACCGATTCACGTGCGCGGGAAAGCCAAAACATCACCGATCTTCTACATGCCGTCTCAAATCCGACGGGCCTACGGTCTCGACAACGTGACCAGCGACGGGAGCGGTCAAGTCATCGCCATTGTCGATGCGTACGATGACCCCACCATTGCCAGCGATCTCCAAACGTTCATCACGCAATTCGGCTTGGGTTCGATGAACGGCCTGTCGCCCCAGACCGCGTGCACCGTGGCCGCGGGTCCTCATCCGTGCTTCCAAAAGATGTTCGGCCCGGGACCGACCCCCCAAACCAACTCGGGTTGGGCGCTCGAGATCGCGCTGGACGTGGAGTGGGCGCACGCCATCGCTCCCGGCGCCGATATCCTCCTCGTGGAGGCCAGCACCAGCTCGCTCTCCGACCTGCTCGGCGCGGTCGACGTTGCCGTAGGCAACGGGGCCAAGGCCGTGTCGATGAGTTGGGGCGGGCCGGAGTTCCTGACCGAGTCGCTGTACGACGACCACTTCAGTACTCCAAAGGGTGTGACCTTCACCGCTGCCTCGGGTGACAGCGGGTCCGGGGTCCTCTGGCCCGCGGCCTCGCCCTACGTCGTCGGCGTGGGCGGCACCACGCTGCAACTCGACAGCAGCAATAACGTCATCTCCGAAACCGCCTGGAGCGGATCCGGCGGCGGCATCAGCGTGGCCGAGAAGGAACCCGTCTATCAGACCAACTTCTTGGTGATGAGCGGAGGGGGCCGCGGCGTTCCGGATGTCTCTTACGTGGCAGATCCGAATACGGGCGTCGAAGTGTACGATTCGACTCCGTACAATGGCCAAATCGGGTGGTTTACGGTTGGGGGCACGAGTGTAGGCACCCCTCAGTGGGCCGCCATCGTCGCGTTGGCCGACCAGACGCGGCCGGCCGGGTCACAGCCGCTCTATACGACACAGACCAGCTCGCCTTTCTACTATGCGGCCAACGCGATGGTCTACGCGTCAAACTACCGGGACATCACGGTGGGCAGCAACGGCAGGCGGTCCTGCCGAATCTGTAGTGCCACCGTTGGGTACGATTTCGTCACGGGCCTAGGCAGCCCGCTGTCCAATAACCTTGTGCCGTTCCTGAGCGGGCATTAAGGATGGGGCGGAACCTCCGGCGCGCTCCTCAAGACCGCGCCGGAGGCTGCTCCCGCTCCCAGGGCCGCGCACTGAGATACGCCTGAAGGATCAACGACGCGGCGACCCGGTCCCGGACCAGGCCCCGCCGGTCCCGCCTGACACCCGCATCGCGAAGCGTGCGCTCGGCCGCCACGGTCGAGAGCCGCTCGTCCCACAGGTCCACCGGGACCGACACGATCCGTCGTAACGCCTCCGCAAAGGCTTCTGCCTGCTTTGCCGCCGGACCTGACGTTCCGTCCATGTTCCGCGGCCACCCGACGACGATGCGGCCGACCCCGTGGGACCCGGCGAGTGCGGCGACCGCGGCGAGATCTTTCCCGCGTTCGCGGTGGATGAGCGTGTCGAGCGGAGTGGCGACCGAGCGGGTCGGGTCGCTCAGCGCAAGACCGATCCGGCGGGTCCCGAGATCGACCGCCAGGATTCGGGTCAGCGGCGCCCCTCCGGGACCGCGGTGAGGGCCTCCCGAATCACCGCAGGGAGATCGTTCAACACGGGTCCGAGCAACGTGGGGTCTCCCCCGCCCCCCTGAGCCAGTTCGGGACGGCCGCCGCCTCGCGTACCGAGCCTGCGGTTGAGGACCGCCATGATCTTCTGGGCCGCCGCGCCCCGGGCCACGGCGCCTGCGGTCGCCATCACGACCACCTCGATGCGACCGTTGGCCGAAGAGGCCGCTACGATGACACCAGACGAGAGTTTGGGTTTGATACGGTCCCCCAGCGCCCGGAGCGCCGCCTGATCGGCCCCGGGGCTGTTGATCCCCACGACGGTGATGCCGTCCACCTCGGGGGCCTGGTGGATGATCGCGTCGAGATCCGGGACCGTCGCGCGGGCGCGAACGGTCTCCACCTCCGCCTCGAGCGTGCGGGCCCGCTGGGCGAGTTGCCGGACCCGCTCGGGAACCTCGGAGACCGGGACGCGGAGCACCCCGGCCGCCTCCCGGAGCAGCTCCTCTCGTCCCTGCGCCTGCGTCACCGCCCCCCGTCCCGACAGCGCCTCGATCCGCCGGATCCCGCTCCCAACGGACGACTCCGACGTGATCAAGAAGAGACCAATCTCCGCGGTCGTGCCGACGTGCGTTCCTCCGCACAACTCGCGGCTGTACTCGTCGATGGCGACCACGCGGACCGTATCGCCGTATTTTTCATCGAACAAGGCCATGGCGCCGGTCGCCACCGCGTCCCGGTAGGCCATGATCTCCGTGCGGACCGGAAGCGCGGCGAGCACCTGCTCGTTGACCCGGGCCTCCAGCCTCATACGCTCATCAGGGGAGACGGGCTTGAGGTGGAAAAAGTCGAACCGCAGCCGATCCGGAGCCACGAGCGAACCGGCCTGCCGGGCGTGGTCCCCGAGGATCTCGCGCAGGGCGCGGTGCAGGAGGTGCGTGGCCGTATGGTTGCGCATGATGTCTCGCCGGCGCGGCGCGTCGACGCGCAGGCCGGCGGTCTCCCCCACCCTCACCGTCCCCGCGGCCACCCGGCCGCGATGCACCACGAGCCCCGGGACGGGCCGCTGGGTGTCGGCGATCGCGACGACGCCGTCCTGCGTCCGGATCTCACCGGTGTCCCCCACCTGCCCGCCCGCCTCGGCGTAGAACGGTGTCCGGTCGCAGACGATCTCGACCTCGTCGCCCGCCGCGGCCGAAGCGACCGGATTCCCGGCGCGGAGCACGGCGAGCACACGGCCCTCTGCGTCCAGGGCATCGTACCCCACGAACTCGCTCGATATCCCCGTATCGCGCAGCGCCGCGTACGCGGCCCGTTCCTTCGCGTCGGATTGGAACGTCTCGGCCGCGCGCGAACGTTCTTGCGCTCGCGCCCGCTCCGCGGTGAACCCGGCCTCGTCGATCTCGAGGCCGTGCTCCCGCGCCACATCGCGCGTGAGGTCCGGAGGAAACCCATACGTGTCGTAGAGCCGGAACACATCCACCCCGGAGAGCACCGTCACCCCGCGGCGGCGGGCGTCGGCGATCAGATCGTCCAGCCGCCCGAGGCCGGCGTCGAGCGTCTGCTGGAACCGCTCCTCCTCCGCGCCGACGACGTCACGGATGAAGGGCGCATGGGTCCCAAGATCAGGATAGGCCCCCCGCATCGTCGAGACCACGGCGTCGGCCAAGCCGGGCAGCACCGGGCCCCGGGCGCCCGCGCGGCGCGCAAACCGGATCGCCCGCCGGATGATCATCCTCAACACGTATCCCCGGCCTTCGTTGTCGGGGACCACGCCGTCCGATGTGAGGAAGGTCATGGCGCGGCCGTGGTCCGCCAGCACCCGGTACGCCACCGTCTGCTCGGCGCGCTGCGCCACCGTGTGGCCGAGCAGGCGTTGAATGTGCACAAAGAGCGGGAGAAACAGGTCGGTGTCGTAGTTGCTCGGCACTCCCTGGATTACCGACACGATGCGCTCGAGCCCCATCCCCGTATCGACCCCGGGCTGGGGGAGCGGGATCCGAGTCCCCCCCGGCGCCTGATCGAACTGCATGAACACCAGGTTCCAGATCTCCAGCCACCGGCCGCAGCCGTTATCTAGCGCGACGCCGCAGTCGGGACGGCCGCACGTACACGCCGCCGGGCCCCAGTCGTAGTGCAGTTCGCTCGTCGGCCCGCACGGTCCGACGTCACCCATCATCCAAAAGTTGGTCGCTTCCCCCATCTGCACGATGCGTTCGTTTGGAATGCCGAGCGCCGCCCACGCGCCTGCGGCCTCGTCATCGCCGTCCAGGACCGTGTGCATGAGGCGATCGGGCGGAATCCCGAACACCGCCGTCACGAGCTCCCATGCGAACCGGATCGCGTCCCGTTTGAAATAGTCGCCGAAGCTGAAGTTGCCGAGCATCTCGAAGAACGTGTGGTGGCGTGGGGACGGCCCCACGTTGTCCAGATCGTTGTGCTTCCCGCTGACCCGCATGCACTTCTGCACGGTCGTCGCGCGCCGATACGGACGCCGTTCCAGACCCAAGAAGACATCTTTGAACGGGACCATCCCGGCGTTGGTGAACAACAAGGTGGGATCCCCCGCCGGCACCAGTGAAGCGCTCGGCACCCGCGTGTGTCCGTGGCGTTCGAAGTAGGCGAGGAACGCCTCCCGAATTTCGTCCGCGCGCATCACGACCCCGCCCCGGTCTCCCGCACCGAGCTCAGCAGATGCTCGGCCTCCGCGACGGCATCCGAGATCCCCTCGGCGGCGCGGTCGATCAATTCCGGCGTAATCACAAGCGGAGGCTCGATGCGGATGACGTTGGGGTTGTTGAGGGTATAGAAGGTGATCACCCCACGGCGCCCGGCCTCGGCCGAGGTCATGAGCGCATAGTCACGATGGGTAAACTCGAGCCCGAGCATCAAGCCGCGGCCCCTCACCTCCGCCACCACCCCGGGATGCCGCGCGCGGATCTCGTCGAGGCGCCGCGCGAACTGGGCCCCCAGCGGGTCGGCACGCTCGGCAAGACGTTCCTCCACCAAGACCTCGAGCGTGGCCAGCGCCGCGCGGCATGCCAGGGGATTTCCGCCGAACGTCGAGGAGTGGAGGTAGGGATCGCGTCGCATCCTCTCCCAGAGGTGGGGGCGGGCAACGAACGCGCCGATCGGCATCACCCCTCCCCCGAGGGCCTTCGCGAGGGTCATGATGTCCGGCACTACTCCGTCGTGCTCGACGCAGAAGATGCGTCCCGTTCGGCCCAACCCGGTCTGGATCTCGTCGGCGACGAGGAGCGCCCCGTGGCGATCACAGATCTCGCGCACCTGGCGGAGATACCCCGGGGGTGGGAGAATCACCCCGGCTTCGCCTTGGATCGGCTCGAGCATCACCGCGGCCACATCGGCCCGCATCGCGGCGTCGAGGGCGGCCGCATCGCCAAACGGCACGTGCGAAAAGCCGGGGACCAGCGGCTCAAAGGGTGTCTTGTAATAGTCGCGGCCGGTGGCCGACAGCGCGCCGAGGGTCTTGCCGTGAAACGCCCCCTGCATCGCAATGATCCCGGGGCGGCCGGTGGCCAGGCGGGCCAACTTGATCGCCCCCTCATTGGCCTCGGCCCCGCTGTTGCAGAAGAAGGCATACTGGAGATCGCCGGGCGTGAGCGCCGCCAATCGCTCGGCGAGCTCCGCCTGAGGCACGCTCGGCATCGTGCGGACTGACATCGGGATGCGCTCGAGTTGGTCCCGCACCGCCGCGAGCACCCGGGGGTGGCGGTGGCCGATATTGAAGATCGCCGGCCCGCACGCACAGTCGATGTAGGTCCGGCCGTGGACGTCCCAGACGAGGCACCCCTCGGCCGCCCACTCCACCGTCTCCACGCCGCCAAACTGGAACAGCCGGGCCAGGCCGGGGTTGAGGTACCTCCGGTACTGCTCGAGCGTCCGCGCGACCAGTTGGGTCCGCTCCGGCCCGTCCGGAAGCGCCACCGGCACGAACGGCCCCTGCTCAGGGCGATGAAGGACCATGCCGCACCTCCGGCGATTCGCTCGATCCCCGAGAGATCGCTGCCAGGGCCGCCTCGGCGCGCCGGACGACCTCGCGCGTCTCCTTGTACTTGATGCGGTCGAGAGCTTCCGCCACCGACACCCAATCGCACCGCACGAAGCCCTCTTCCCGCTGGGGATGCGTCTCCTCTCCGCCGAGAAACTCCATCAAATAGTAGTGCACGGTTTTGTCATAGTAGGTGTCCTCGGTCTTCCAGAAAAATAGGTACCGCTCTTCTCCCAGGTCCTGGACGATGCGGACGTTATGGAGGCCCGTCTCCTCCGCCACCTCGCGCAGCGCAACGGCTTCGGGAGTCTCCCCCGCCTCGATCGTGCCCTTGGGAAGCATCCACTTTCCGGCCTCGTGCTGCAGGAGCAGGATGCGGACGTCAGGCGCAGGAACCTCGATCTGGGGACGTCGATAGACGACCCCGCCGGCACTGTGAGCCCGTCTCACCTTCCGAGCGGGCTGCCGCACGCGCACGCTCCCTTCACCCAATCGGGCCCTGGTGGCTCAAGGGCCGGCGGCTCCGCAGCGCGCAGAGCCGCCGGCCCACAGGCCAGTCCCATCTCCCCACAATCGATCACACCACGCCACTATCATTCATCGCCCCAGCCGC
Source organism: bacterium (assembly GCA_035703895.1). Taxonomy (NCBI): domain Bacteria; species bacterium. The sequence goes on from DASSXJ010000150.1 coordinate 7,952, forward strand.
CTCTGGCTGGGACGCGGCCGCCCGGGGGCTACTTGCGGAGGCCGGCGAATGGGGGTTAGTGGCGTTTGCGCCGGGCCGCGCGGCGACGCCGCTTCTGGCTCGGCTTCTCGTAATGTTCGTGCCGCTTCGCGTCGGTGAGGATTCCCGACCGCTTGACCTGACGTTTGAAACGCCGAAGCGCGCTGTCGAGCGTCTCGTCTTTTCCGACCCGCACTTCGGTCAAGAGCCACCTCCAGCGTGTCCGGCTGCGACCAATGCCGTCATTATACACGAGGAGCGCCCCCATCATCAACGGGCGCTCCTCGCGCGCCTGGCGCGTCGTGTGGAGGATTCGCGTTAGGGGGGCGTCGCCTCCCGCCACGTCGGCTTCGTGCCCTCGAGATGCTGCGACCCGCTCCCCACGACGTAGAGGTTCGTGGTCGGGAAGAACGGCGGTGTGAACCCCCGGCTCATCCGCGTATCGTAGGTGAACGCACGTCCGTACCCGGTCTGGATCTGGCCGGTGGATGGGTTGAACGTGCCGAAGGGGCCGTAGTATTTCTCGATCAGGCCACCGAGGAGGTTCACGCTCCCCCGCGGGCTCCCGCTGTTGTAGTTCTGCACGGTGACCGAGCTGTTGTAGCCGCTGGTGCTGTTGCCGGCCATCAGCACCGCCTGGATGATGAGGTTGTTGGGCGCGGACGGGCCGATGAGGATATCGCCGCCGGAGGCGTACACCCCCAGGACGTTGGTCGGGTTCGACGTCGGGTCGGACGGGTTGGGCGGAGTCTGGTACTGGATGTTGCCCGAGATCGTAATCGATCCCCAGGCCGCGATCGTCGTCTGCTCGTTCTGCTGCAGGGTGCCGCTCAGTCCGTTGACGTTCCCGTTGACGTAGATCAACGCCGCGTTGGGATTCCCCGGCCCCTGCCAGCCCTTCGGGACCCCGGTGAAGGTGCGCGTGGCCGGTCCCTGGCTTGCGCCGGGGCAGCCCCCGCCCGACGGCGGCGTGAGCCACGCGTTGCTCGACACGATCGTGTGGTTGTTCACGCGGTCGACCGTCACCGTCGTGGTGTTCGATCCCTGCACAAGGGTATACACGGCCGTATTGCCGGACACGCTCATCGTCATATTGGTCACGTTCCCTTGGACGAAGACCCCGCCCTTCATCGCATCGCCGGAGTCCGACCGGCAGTCGCCGTTTGCGTCGACGACCGGGACGTAGACGCCGTTTGGCACCGATCCGGATCCGGTCAGCTCGGGGATCGCACTCGTGACCTGCGCCGTCGTCACCGCGCTGGCGTCCGTGGGGTTCCGTCCGACGGCCACGCCTTCTTGGTTGAACGGGCTGCTGGGCAGCGGCACGCTGGACGCCCCCAAGGTAAAGTTGGCCGGCGTCGCGGACTGCGGGTTCGGATCCGGCGGGACGAGCGGTGCGTCGATCCGGGTCCCGCCCTGGACGTTCTCAGTGGTGGCGAGCTCGACGGGGCTGCCCGAGTTGTTGTACCACGCCTTCGAGCTCACGCTCTGGACCGTGCTGTTAAATGTCGGGAAAAACGCGAACCGGAACTCACCGTTGGTGTGGACCGGCCCGTTAAAGGAGGTGCTGTTGGTAAACCAGATCGGGCTGCCGGTCGGTGTGTTGTGGACGTCGGTGTACAGGGCATACAGGGAAAAGCTCTGCAGGGTCAGCTTGATGCTGAACGTGCCGGACAGTCTCACCTCGCGCTTGAACCGCGGCGAGATCTGCCCGTCGCTCGTCACCAGGTACCTGTAGAAGATCTCGTAGGCGTTGGGGGCCGTCAGGTGGACGCTGCACGTTCCACCGCCCGCACACGATCCGGCTGGATCCGCCGTCGGGTTCGGCCACAGCGTCACCGTGGCGGTGTACGATCCGGGACCGAGTGTATTCGCGGGCGTCCCGGACGTCTGCAGCTTCAGGTGCGAATATCCGGAGGCCCAGTTGACCTGCAACGTCTCGGACGTCGTCGACGCAGTCGCCCCCAAGGTGAACCGCTGGCCGTCGGTGACGAGGTAGTCGAGCACGCCGAACGGATTTTGCGACCCGTTCGCGCCCCCAGCGTACCACCCGGCCGCGGTGGTCGTACTGAGTGACGGGTCGATGGTCGTCGATCCGATCGGATACGCGTTCATGTAGGCCATCAGGGCCGCGCGGCCCGCGTAGCTCCCGCCCTCGGCAACGTACAGGCTCTCGTTCCCGGCCGCCCGGACGCCGCTCAGCGCAGTCTCCTTCCCGCTCAAGAACATCACGAGGGCCGCAAGGACGGTCAGCACGAGGATCATGGAGAGAAGCGAAAGCATCACCAGCCCGCGCTCGCCGCGACAGATCGTCCGGCCATACATGCCGACCGCCCCCTTCCCCATCACGGACACGAGGGAAGACCCTCACAATGCGCTCTCAGGGCCGCGTCTCCTGCGAGGTTGCGCGTCACGTTTCCGCTCGTCGTGGCGACGATGGCCCGGATCCGCGCGATCGTCGGCAACTGGCCTGCCGTCGGCGTGGAGCCGAGGGGGCCGTTGCCCCCATCGAAGTACGTAAAGGTGAGCCCGGTGCTCCCACCGCTCCCGACAACCAGATAGGCGAGCGTCGACGCCGGGTTCGCATCCTGCTGGCGGGTGACCACGCGATTCGTCGCATCATAGGCAAACGTGACGGTGTACGGGCTCACCGCCGAAAAGGGCGTGCTCACCGGGACCGAGAGCGTCACGGACGTCGCCGCCGCGCCGGTCACGCCGTTGGCCCAGCGCGACTCGTCGGCGATGTTGTCGAGCGCCGCGCGGATCTGGCTTTGGGACTGCATGAAGTCGTTGGTCTTGCCGGCCGACTGGGCGCCCCACACGACGAACTCGTAGATCCCGCCGATCACGGCGCCGAGCAGCGCCAGCATGATCACCATCTCGATGAGGGTCACGCCCTTCGCGTCTCGATGCACCCACGTCATCATCTGCTCGGGCCTACTGGGCATCGAGGATGGTCGAGAGCGTCACGAGCGGTGCGGTGTCGGGGTCTTGCGGGCGATAGACGTTGACCGTGATGGCGCTGAGCTTGAGGATATCGTCGGGCGTCACCGTCACGGACGCCTGGAATGTGTGTGGCGTCGGGTTCGCGATCCCGTTGTACGGCGCCGGGAGCGGCAGGGAGGTCCGGACGATGTCCGTGAACCCGACCATCGTGTAGGGATTTGGGCTGGCCTTGATCTGCTCCATGATCTGCATCGCGATGCTGGTCCCGGCGGCCTTCTCGTCCGACCGGTTCGCGTAGGTCATCCCGTTCATGAAGGCTTGGAGCAGGAACAAGGACACGCCGGCGAACAGCGTGAGCCCGACGATCAATTCTACGAAGGTGAACCCGCGATCCCCGCGGGTCCGGCGCACCCGCCGGCGCCCACTGCGGAGACTGGCCATGACCGCGCCCCCCCTTCCTCGTCCCCCCGACTGCTCTTCCCGCCGGGCGGTGCGGCCTGCCGGAGGCTCTCCGGCCCAAATAATAGAGCGCGGAGTCCGTTAAGGACCCCGCGCCCTGAT
>DASSXJ010000151.1 GCA_035703895.1 bacterium
TCAAGGTAATACCGTCCCATCACGGGGAGACCGCAGGCGATGACCACGGCAACCAGCACCGCCGCCACCGCTCGTCGTGGGGCGATGCGCAGGATCCCATTGGTGATCAGCATCGCGTAGAAGGGGAACACGAAAGAGTACCAGCGGGGGTAGATGGAGGCCGGCAACACCAAAGGCAACAGCGCCATCGTCCCGATCGGTACGACGAGGACCAGCGCAGGGAGCAACATGCCGCGCGCCCCCACGATGGCCAGCGCGACAAACGGCAGGACCGCGCCAACCTGCGCGGCGCTCAGCGGCGAGCCCGGGAACAAGAAACTTCCCAGTCCGAAGAGGGAACCGCCGAAGGCGAACAGCCCGCCGACGTCCAAGAGCGGGTGTGGTGCCCACCCCCACCCGTGATGCCGGGCGATCTGCTCGAAGAAGAACGACATCCACGGGATGAACAGGATGCCCGCGACCCCTACGTCGGTCATCCACTCCCCCAGCCGCCGTCGATCACGCCACGCGGTCCAGACGCCGTGCGCGCCGATCACGAGAAACCCAAGATAATGCGTGTAGACCATCGCCGCCGTGGCGCCGATGTAGGCGGGGCGCCACCACCACGGTCGGTCGGGAAGGATCAAGAGCAGGGTGGCCGCCAAGGTGAGCATTTGCAAAAGTGTGTACATTCGGGCATCCTGCCCGGCCATCACCTCAAACGGCGAGATCGCAACGAGCAGCGCGGCCACGAGCGCCGGGATGGTTCCCGACAGCCGCCGCATGATCGCGTAGGTCAGTGGGACGCAGAGAACGCCGAACACCGCCGACGGCGCTCTCAGCGCGACCTCGCCCGTCCCCGCGATACCGGCCCACGCCTTGATCAGCGCGTAGTACAACGGCGGGTGATTGTCGTGTGTCGCCAGGAAGTCCAGCAGATCGCGCCAGCCCTTGTGGACCACATAGGCGACGAACGCCTCATCGAACCACACGCTGTTCCGGCCGATGAGAGCGGCGCGCAGGCCCACGGCAACCGCCACGATCACCGCCAGTCCCGTGTATCTCCGCAAATCCTGCTCCCTCTTTCTTGAGGTCACTCGCAATCGAACGGCTTCCTCTCTATGCATGCCCCCCCTCCTAGCTTCGGAGACCTCCGGGACGCCTTTCCGTTGACAGGCCCCCTGGGGCCGAGTACACTCCCCGTTGGGTGAGCGCTGTGATTTCCAGCAATGATTTCCGTCCCGGAGTCCACTTTCTGCTCGACGGCGAGATGTACGTCGTGATCGCCTCGGATCACGTGAAGGTCGGCCGCGGACCGGCCTACGTCAAGGCCAAGATCCGCAACACGAAAACCGGTGCCACGACCGAGCGGACCTTTCGCGCCGGCGAGCGGGTCCCGCTCGTGTACCTCGAGCGCAAGACGATGCAGTACCTGTACACGACGGGCGACGAGTTCATCATGATGGACAAATCCACCTACGAGCAGCTGTCGCTGCCCCGGACGTTGCTGGGGGAGGCGGTCCGGTTTCTCACCGAAAACATGGACGTCACGGTCGTCTTTCACGAGGAGACCCCCATCGGGGTGGAGATGCCAAACGCGGTGGACCTCCGCGTCGTCGACACCGCCCCCGGATTTCGGGGAGACACGGTGAGCGGAGGCTCCAAACCCGCCACCCTCGAGACGGGGGCGGTGGTCCAGGTGCCCTTGTTCGTGATGGCGGGCGAAGTCGTGCGGATCGACACCCGTACCGGCACCTACCTCGAGCGCGTTCGGTGACTCCACCCCCCGGCGTTTGCCCCCCGAACCCACCTGCCAATGTGATATTATAGTAGGAACTGTCACGTCCCGTGGCGTGCGCGTGGCCACGCGGCGGAGACGCCCGCAGCTCCGGCGGCGTTTCGGCCTGATCGACCGGATGGCGCGACGGGTAACGCGCCGGGAGGAGGAGCACCATGGCCATCGAGAGCGAGACGACGCACCAAGTGGCGGTCAACGAGTTTCAACGGCACGCCAAGGATACCGGGTCTCCTGATGTGCAGATCGCCCGTCTCACCGAACGGATCAACCATTTGAGCGACCATCTGAAGGTTCACAAGAACGATTTTCACTCGCGCCGGGGGCTGCTTCGGATGGTCGGGCAGCGGCGGCGGCTTCTCACCTATCTCAACACGCACGAGTTGGAGCGCTATCGCGCGATCGTGGACCGGCTCGGATTGCGTCGGTAGAGCGGAGCGGGGAGCCCCCGCTCCGTCACCGTCTTGAGCATCTCGGGAGGGACGCAAGCGATCAAGAGGAGGAGGACGCGGTGATACGAGAGCAGTCTCATCCCACTGGGCGGACCGCCCGTGTGGAGGTCCAGCTCGATGGGCGCCCGTTATCGATTGAGACGGGACACCTGGCCAAACAAGCCAACGGGGCCGTCGTGGTGCGGGCCGGCGATACGATGGTGCTGGTCACCGCCACGATGTCGGCGGCGCCTCGGGAAGGGATCGACTTTTTCCCGCTGACGTGCGATTACGAAGAGAAGATGTTCGCCGCCGGGAAGATCCCCGGCGGTTTTTTCAAGCGCGAAGGTCGGCCCGGCGAGCGGGCCATCCTGACCGGGCGCCTGATGGACCGGCCGCTCCGCCCGTTGTTCCCCAAGGGGTTCCGGCGCGACGTGCAGGTCATCGCGACGGTGCTCAGCACCGATCAGGACAACACCCCGGACCTGCTGGCCGTGACCGGGGCCGGGGCGGCGCTCTCTATTTCCGACATCCCCTTCGCCGGACCGGTGGCCGCGGTGCGGATCGGCATGCAGGACGGCCGGCTGGTCCTCAACCCATCGCAGCGACTCCTCGATGAGAAAGCCACGGATCTCGATCTCGTGGTCGCCGGCACCCGCGAGGCGATCACGATGGTCGAAGCGGGCGCGCGGGAGATCCCCGAAGAGCGCCTCCTCGAGGCCCTCGACATGGCCCACCGGGAGATCAAGCGGATCATCGGCGTCATCGATGATCTGGCCCGCGAGGTCGGCCGCCCGAAACTCGCGGTGGAGGCCGTCGGCCACGCCGAGGTGGACGCCGCCGTCCGGGATGTCGCCTCGCGCCGCATCGCGGACGTCTTGCGGCGCCCGGACAAGCAGTCCCGCGAGACGGGGCTGGCCGATGCGAGCGCCGAGGCCCAACTCACCCTTGCGGAACGATTTCCCGGTCAGGTCAAGGTGGTGGCGGATGCCGTCGATGCCTTGATCAAAACCGAAGTCCGCCGGATGATCCTCAACGAGGGAGTCCGGCCCGATGGGCGGACGCCGACCGAGATCCGCCCACTCGACGCGCAGGTGGGTCTGCTCCCCCGGGTGCACGGGTCGGGCCTCTTCGTGCGCGGACAGACGCAGGTGTTGACGGCGTGCACGCTCGGGACGGGCCAGGACGAGCAGATCATCGACGACCTGAGCCTCCGGGAACGGAAGCGCTACATGCACCATTACGATTTTCCGCCCTACAGCGTCGGCGAGGTCCGCCCGCTTCGGAGTCCTGGCCGCCGCGATATCGGACACGGCGTCCTGGCCGAACGCGCGGTCGAGGTGATGGTCCCGCCGGAAGAGGAGTGGCCGTACACCATCCGGCTCGTCTCCCTGGTGCTCGAATCCAACGGCTCCACCTCGATGGCGTCGGTGTGTGGCAGCACGCTGGCGTTGATGGATGCCGGCGTCCCGATCCGCAAGCCGGTCGGCGGGATCGCGATGGGCCTCATCACCGGTCCGGACGGCGATCAGCGGGTGGCGATCCTCACGGACATCCAGGGGATCGAAGACGCGATGGGCGACATGGACTTCAAGGTGGCCGGCACCCGGGATGGCGTGACCGCGCTGCAGTTGGATATGAAGATTCGTGGGCTGCCCAGGGAGATCTTCCGGCAGGCACTGGCGCAGGCCCGGGACGCGCGTCTCCGGATCCTCGACGTCATCGAGCGGACGATCCCCGCCCCGCGGGCAGAGATGTCGCCGTACGCTCCGCGCATCACCACCGTCCTCATCAATCCCGAACGGATCCGCGAGGTGATCGGTCCCGGCGGCAAGGTGATCAACAAGATCACCGCCGAGACGGGCGTCAAGATCGACATCGAGCAGGACGGCCGGGTGCTCATCGCCTCGGCCGACGCGGACGCGGCGGTACGCGCCCGCCGGATGATCGAGGATATCGTGAAAGAGGCGAAACCCGGCGAAGTGTACCGCGGCAAGGTCACCCGTCTCATGAACTTCGGGGCGTTCGTCGAGATCTTTCCGGGAAAGGAAGGGCTCGTGCACATCTCCGAGCTGGCCCCCACCCGGGTCAACAAGGTCGAAGACGTCGTGAAGATCGGCGACGAAATCGAGGTCAAGGTCAAGGAGATCGACAACATGGGCCGCGTGAATCTGACCCGGCGCGGCTTGTTCTCGGCCGAGGAGATGGCCGCCGCTGCGTCCCGGCCGGACAGCGGCGGGGATGGCACCGGGAGCGAAGGGGATCGGCCCGAACGATTCGACCGGCGCGGGCCGAGGGATCAAGGGCGCGGTCCGCGGCGAAAGCGGAGCCCCTAGTGACGCGCACCGATCCTGGCGTGAGAGAAGCCTCCGCGAGGAGGCTTCTCGGCTACCTGCGGGTCAGCGGTCCGTTCCGCACCGGTACGCGCGGCGCCGACGCCGCGGGGAGTCCTATGGATGGGGACGGCGATGGCGGTTGATCAGGCGCTCTACCGGCGCACGGTGCTCTCGAACGGCCTCATCGTCATCACCGAGCCGATGGACCACGTGCGGACGATCGCGCTCGGCGTCTGGGTCGCCGCCGGGTCCCGCTTCGAAGACGTCCCGCGCAACGGCGTCTCCCACTTTATCGAGCACATCGTGTTCAAAGGCACCGCGACCCGGTCTGCGCTTGCGATCGCGGAGGCGATGGATGCGATCGGGGGTCAACTCAACGCGTTCACGGACAAAGAGCAGACGTGTTACTACCTCCGCGTGATCAGCGAGCACCTCGAGGAGGGGCTCGGCGTGCTGGCCGATATGCTGCTCCATCCGGCCATCGAGTCCGAGGCACTCGAGCGTGAGCGGCAGGTCCTCGCCGAGGAGATCAAGATGTACGAGGACGCCCCGGACGACCTGGTCCACGATGTGTTCGCGGAGACCCTGTGGCCCGGCCATCCCCTGGGGCGGCCGGTGTCGGGCACCCTCACGACCCTCGCGGGGCTGCGGGGCGACGACCTGCGCGCCTACATGGCCGACCGCTACCGGCCCGACGCTGTGCTTGTGACTGCCGCGGGGCTGCTCGAGCACGACCAGATCGTCGAGCTCGTCGAGCATGCGCTCGGGCCGTGGGCGGGGCGCGCGACGCCGAGCGTTCATCTTCCCCCCACCGCGCAGCGGGCCACGGCGTATCGGAGCAAGGAGATCGAACAGGTCCATGTCTGCCTCGGCGTTCCCGGACTCCGCCAGGCCCACCCGGATCGATACGGGCTGGCGGTCCTCGATTCGGCGCTCGGCAGCGGGATGAGCAGCCGGTTGTTCCAGGAGATCCGCGAAGAGCGTGGCCTGGCGTATGCCATCTCGTCGTACCAAATGGCCTATAGCGACGCCGGCGCGTTCGCGGTGTACGCCGCCGCGAGCCCCCTCGCCGCGCGCGAGGTCGTCCGGCTCACGCTGGAGGGGCTCGTCCGCGCTCGGGAAGGGTTGACCGCCGATGAAGTGTCCCGCGCCAAAGAATCGCTCAAGGGCAGCCTGATGTTGGGTCTGGAGACCCCGGGGAGCCGGATGTCGAAATTGGCCCGCTCCGAGATCTATTTTGGCCGGCAGATCACGCTGGACGAAATCCTCGCCGACGTGGCCGCCGTACAGGGTAAGGATGTCCGGCGGCTGGCGGAGGAGTTGTTGGTGCTGGACCGGCTCGCTCTGGCCGCGATCGGTCCATTCGATCAGCAGCCGGGTCTCGCCGGCGCCATCGAAGAGGAGGTGCGGGCGCGTGCCGATGCATAGAGTCGTCGTGACGGGCGCCGCGGGGCGGATGGGGCGCGCCGCGGTCCGGACCATCTCGCGGCGCGATGACATGATGTTGGTGGGCGCGCTGGGCCGCATCACAGGCGTCGGCCAGGACGCGGGCATGGTGGCCGGCGCGGGCGCGATAGGGGTGCCGATCACCGCGAATCTTCCGGAGATCTTTCTCGTGGGGCGCCCAACGGTGCTGGTCGATCTCAGCCGGGGGGAGTCGGCTTCCGAGCACGCGCTCACAGCACTTGATCACGGCGTGCCGGTGGTGATCGGGGCGACGGGATTCTCGCCGGACGCGGTCGCGGCGCTGCGAGAGCGCGCCGCTTCGCAGCGCGTCGGTGTGCTCATCGCGCCCAACTTTGCGCTCGGCGCGTTGCTGATGATGGAGTTTGCCCGTCGGGCGGCGCGCTACTTTCCGCACGTCGAGATCATCGAGCTCCACCACGATCGGAAGCGGGACGCGCCGTCCGGAACGGCGGCCCGGACCGCCCGGTTGGTGGCTGAGGCGCGCGGGCCGGCGCCCTCGGCGGTGGTGGCGGAGACCGCGACCGTAGACGGCGCGCGGGGCGGGGTGATAGATGGTGTGCACGTGCACAGCGTCAGGTTGCCTGGACTGGTGGCCCATCAAGAGGTGCTGTTTGGAGGCCCCGGCCAGACCTTGACGATTCGGCACGACTCGACCAGTGAGGAATCGTTCATGCCGGGGTTGACGCTGGCGATTCAGCGGGTCGGGACGCTCACCAATCTGGTCGAGGGGCTGGAGCACGTGCTCGAGCCGTAGGGGAGGGGAGAACGCCATGGCCGGGTATCGAGTGGCGGTGGTCGGCGCGAGCGGAGCGGTCGGCCAGACCGTGCTCCGGGTGCTCGAGGAACGCGGGTTTCCCGTCGCGTCCCTCCGCGCAACCGCGACCGCGCGGTCGGCGGGGCGCACGGTGACATTCCGGGGCGAGGCCCACACCATCGTCGAGACGTCGGGGGAGGCGCTCCGGGGTGTGCAGATTGCGTTCTTTGCGGCCGGGAGCGAGGTCAGCGAGCGGCACGCCCGCGCGGCTGCGGCGGACGGGACGCTCGTGATCGACAAGAGCTCGACGTTCCGGATGGAGCCGGACGTGCCGCTCGTGATCCCCGAGGTGAACCGGCACGCGATCCGCCGCCACCGCGGCATCATCGCGACCCCGAACTGCTCGACGATCACGATGGTGATGGCGCTCGCGCCGCTGCACGATCTCGTGCCGATCCGGCGGGTCGTCGCCTGTACGTATCAATCGGTGTCCGGCGCGGGCCGGGACCAGATGGACGCCCTCCTCGAGCAGAGCCGCCGGCTCCTGGATCGGCCCGACCTGCTTCGGGAGCATCCCCAGCCCGATGAGGTGGAGCGCGTGACGGGCACGCCGCTGCCGATCGCGTTCAACCTGCTTCCTCAGTGGAAATGGCTGCCCGGCGGGGTGACGGATGAGGAAGACAAGATGGTGCGGGAGACCCGGAAGGTCATGGAAACCGAGATCCCGGTGAGCGTGACCACGGTCCGGGTCCCGGTGCTCGTCAGCCACCTCATCGCGCTCCATGTCGAGTTCGCGGGCCCGCTGTCGATCGACCGGGCGCGCGGGGCGCTCGCGGCCGCGCCAGGCGTCGAGGTGGTCGACGATCCGGAGCGGGGGGCGTATCCGACGCCGCTGTACGCGACCGGCCGGGACACCTGCGTCGTAGGGCGCGTCCGCCCGGACGCCACGATCCCGAATGGGTTGTGCCTGGTCGCGGCGACAGATAATCTGCGGAAGGGCGCGGCGCTGAATGCCGTCCAGATCGCCGAGGCCGTGGTGGAGGAAGGGCTGCTCGTCCCGCTGCGCGCCTGACGCGCCGCGGCAGGAGCCTCGCCGGGGAATCCTGAAGGTTCCTCATGGATCGCAGCACGTCGAGAGATGAGAAGAGGAGGGAGAGCGATGGCCAGTTTTGGATACGTCATCACCGCGATGGTGACGCCGATGGACCGCCAGCTGGCGGTGGACTACGATCGGGCGGCGGCGCTGGCCAAGCGGCTCGTCGACTCCGGCTCCGATGGGTTGGTCGTCTGCGGCACGACGGGGGAATCGCCGACGCTTACCGACGAGGAGAAAGTCCGTCTCTTCCGCACCGTCCGGGAAGCCGTGGGTGGCAGGGCGAAGGTGATCGCCGGCACCGGCACCTACGACACCGCACACAGCATCCATCTCACGCGCGAGGCCGAGCGGGCCGGATGCGATGGGGTGTTGCTCGTCAACCCGTATTATAACAAGCCCTCCCAGGAGGGCCTGTACCGGCACTTCAAAGCCGTGGCGGAGAGCACCCAGCTTCCGGTGATGCTCTACAATATCCAGGGCCGGACCTCGGTGAACTGCGAGCCCGCGACGATCGCCCGGCTGGCGGAGGTCCGGAACATCGTGGCGGTCAAAGAGGCGAGCGGGAGTCTCGACCAAATGTCCCAGATCCGCAAGCTCACGCCTCCGGAGTTTCATCTGTACAGTGGGGATGACAGCCTCACGCTTCCGCTGCTGGCAGTGGGCGGCACCGGGATCGTGAGCGTCGCCGGCCACCTGGCGGGCCGGGAGATCAAGGCCATGATCCAGGCCTTTCAGGCCGGCGACGTCCGCCGGGCGCTTGAGCTGCACCTCCGCCTGTGGCCGTTGTTCAAAGTGCTCTTCATCACCACCAATCCGACGCCCGTCAAGGCGGCGCTGGCCCTGGCGGGGTTCGATGTGGGCGGGCTGCGGCTGCCGCTCGTCGAAGCGACGGCCAAGGAACGCGAGCAGATCGCCGCGGTGCTCAAGGACCTCGCCCTCCTTCCCGTGGCCGCCTGAACGAGGAACTCTCCGCCCTCCACGCTCGGATCCGGCGGTGCCGGCGCTGTCCGCTGTGGCGAACGCGGACACATGCCGTGCCCGGCGAAGGGTCCGGGGATCTCGGTGTGGTGCTCGTGGGCGAGGGTCCGGGCGTGGAAGAAGATCTTGCCGGCCGTCCGTTCGTGGGTCGCGCCGGGCGGCTTCTTGACGAACTGCTGGCCAGCATCGGAGTGCGCCGGCAGGAGTTCTACGTGACGAACGTGATCAAGGATCGGGCCGCCTCGTCGACCGAGCCCGTGCGCGACCGGCCGCCCGTCCCCTCGGAGCTGGCCGCGTGCGCGCCGTGGCTTCGCTCCCAGATCGATCTGATCCGGCCCCGGATCGTTGTCACGTTGGGCCGCTTCGCGCTGGCGGCGTTCCTTCCGAACGCGCGGATCAAAGACGTGCATGGGCGTGCGCAGGCGTGTGGCGACCGCACGATCCTCCCGCTCTACCACCCGTCGTACGCGCTACGGAATCCTGGCGTGCGCCCCGTGCTCTTTAGAGACATGAGAGCGCTCGCGGCACTGTTGGAGCGCGCGCCGGGGACTGGCGGCCGGTGAGCGCCCGGCGCCGCCGCGGTCGGCGGACGGGCGCGACGCCCCGGGTGCGCCCGCGTCCCGAGGCGGGCCGGGCCGATCAGGTCCCGCCCGGAGAAGCCGGCGCCGCCGAGGTACGGCGGGCAGATGGCCTCCAGATCATTCCGCTTGGCGGTCTGGGCGAGATCGGCAAGAACAGTGTGGCGATCCGCATCGGTCGCGACATCCTGATCGTCGATGCCGGGTTGATGTTCCCCGACGAGGAGATGCTTGGTATCGATCTTGTGATTCCGGACTTTCGGGCGATCACCGCCGAGGGCTCGGTGCGTGGGATCGTGCTCACGCACGGACACGAAGACCATGTCGGCGGGCTCCCCTACCTTCTGAGAACCGTTCAGGCTCCGGTCTACGGGACGCCCCTCACGCTCGGGCTGGCCCGCCGCCGGGTTGAGGAGAGCAAGGGCGTCAAGATGAAGGGGATTCCGACGAAGCCCCGTCGTCCCTTCCGGGTCGGACCCTTCGAGGTCGAGCTCGTGCACGTCAACCACAGCATCCCCCAGGCCTGCGCGGTCGTGGTGCGCACGCCGTCCGGCACGGTGGTGTGTACGGGCGACTTCAAGTTCGACCAGACGCCGATCGACG
>DASSXJ010000152.1 GCA_035703895.1 bacterium
CCCCAAAGGCGGCGGAGCAGCTACCTGCAACTCCATCCCTCCGGACTCCTCCGCCGCCGCCGGCCTCACCCCACCAGATATCTCGGCCGCTTGTCGCCTCGGCCCCCCAGGTGTCTCCACCGCCTGCAGCCTCAACCCCTAGTGCGTCTCCACCTGCGGCACCAAGCTCCCCGACGTCTTCGCCAACTGCGGCCTCGGCCGCCACCTGGGGTCTCAACCCCCGGACGTCTGCGCCGCCCGCGGCCCCAGCGCCACAGATCACTCCACCCCCTCCTGACCCCAGCCGACTGTACATGGTTCGGGTCGGTCCTGTGTCGGATCGCGAACTCGCCGCGACCATCACCAAGCAACTAGCGGCGGGAGGATTCTCGCAGACGAATGTCACCAGCCGGACGGGATATCGCGTGGTGTCCGAACCTCTCCCGCGGAGCATCGCCGATGGTGTCATCTCCACATTGGCGGGGCGCGGCTTCCACGGCCAAATCGAGCCGCTGGCCGGTGATACGGTCCAGTTGGTATTCGGCATCTTCAGCTCGCAGAAAGAGGCGGAAACCTTGTCCCAGCGGATCGCCGGGGCGGGATACGACGCATGGGTTCGTGAAGGAGTGATCTACACGCTGCAGCTCGGGCCGTATCCCCAATCTTCTGTGAGCACGATTACCGGAATCGTCAAATCCGCGGCCGCGGCCGCGGCGGTCACGGCGGATCCTGTGCCATGAAGGTCCTCGGCATCACGCTTTTGCTGGTCGGTGTCCTCGCAGCCAGGGTGATCGCGCAGGGAACGCTAGACGTTTCCACTCCTCCATCGGCCTCATCCTCGGCGCCCTTCCTGATCGTCCCCGGTCAAAGCATCGGACCCGTGCGGTTGGGGACGCCACTGCGGGGGGACCTGGTGCGGCTGGGGCCAGCGAAGGGGACCGCAAAGTTGGACGACGGGACCACGATGTACCGCTGGTACGAGCCGCCGAGCAATATCGGCATCGGCGTGCGAACCAATCAGAACGGCATGGTGCTCTGGGTGTGGGTCCTGAATGACGCGCGGTACAGTACCAAGGAAGGGCTGCACGTCGGGAGCAGTGAGGCGGAGATCAAGGCCGCCCTGGGCGTCCCCACCCGTGTCGAGGACGGTTCGCAGGCGAAGACCAGGACGCTGATTTACGAGGCGCTCGGATTGTGGCTCAATATTCAGCTCGATCGGCAGTTGAATTTTTTCAACACCGTCTTCGATATCGGAGTCATGGTCCCCGCGGCATCCGCGCCGCCCGCGGCCTCGGCCCCCCCGGCGTCCGCGCCGCCTGCGGCCTCGGCCGCCCCGGCGTCTCCGCCACCTGTGGCCTCGGCCTCACAGATCACTCCGCCCCCTCCTGACCCCAACCGTCTCTATATGGTTCGGGTCGGTCCGGTCTCGGATCGCGACCTCGCAGCAGCCATCACCAAACAACTGGTAGCCGGGGGATTCTCGCAGTCGAATGTCGCGAGCCGGACGGGATATCGCGTGGTGTCCGAACCCCTCCCGCGGAGCGTCGCCGAGGGCCTCGTCGCCACATTGGCCGGGCGAGGTTTCCACAGCCAAATCGAGCCGCTGGGCGGCGATACGGTTCAGTTGGTATTCGGCATCTTCAACTCGCAGAAAGAGGCGGAAACCTTGTCCCAGCGCATCGCCGCGGCCGGATACGACGCATGGGTGCGTGAAGGAGTAGTCTACACGCTGCAGCTCGGGCCGTATCCCCAATCTTCTGTGGATGCGATTACCGGAATCGTCAAGTCCGGTGCCCCGGGTGCGGCTGTGACCGCGGATCCCGTCCCTTAGTCCCTTAGCTCGGCCGCTCAGTGAACATGGCGCGCGGGCCGTCTGGCGGTGCCCGGACGTGATGCGCGTGTCAGGCGAAGGGTCACGTTTCTCGTAACGAGAATAGTAATCGCACTCGGATTGTGGGTCGCAGCTGATGGATGCCCGAGAGGAGGCACCGAATGCGCGGGGATGATCTGCTCGACGAGCACACCTACAACCAAGTGAGAGGCGACCAGTTCGTCCGCGAGCAGGCGAAGGGGGCGGGGCTGTCGCGTAGGCGCCTGCTCCAGATCCTGACCGCCGGAGCGGGTGCGGCGGCCGTGGGGGGCGTCGGGCTGCGTGCGGTCGACGCGCAGACCCCCACCGACCTTGTGGTCAAGCCGACTCCCCCGGAATTCTTCTACGACCTCGGCAGCAACAAGGAGATGCGCTGGGAGGTCATGTACACGCGGGGTTACGTCGTCCCGAACGAATTGTTTTTTGTCCGCGACCACAGCCGGAGCGCACGTCTCGACGCTGCGTCCTGGCGGCTACGGGTGGAGGGCTCCGGTGTGTCGAGCCCCCGGGAGTTCACGTACAATGAAATCCTTGCTCTGCCGTCGGTGTCGGTCATGCGGTTCGTAGAGTGCGCCGGAAACGGTCGGAGCTTCTTCGAGGCGCCGTACGGGAAGAAGGCGCAAGGCGGGCAGTGGAAGTTGGGAGCGGTTGGAGTGGCGGAGTGGACCGGGGTCCCTCTGCGTGAAGTGCTGGACCGGGCGGGGCTCAAGCGCACCGCCCAGGACGTGATGCCCGAGGGGCTGGATGAGCTGAAGGTGCGCCGGCCGATGCCCATCGCAAAAGCCCTCGCCGACGACACGCTTCTCGTGTACGCCATGAATGGGCAGACCCTCCCGCCGGACCACGGATTCCCCGTCCGGGTCCTGGTTCCCGGTTGGATCGGCGTGGCGAATATCAAGTGGGTAGGACGGATTGAGGTCTCGGAGCAGCCGTTGTCCTCCGCTTGGAATACCGAATCGTATATCCTGATCGGTCCTGGGTACCATCCAAACCCTCCGGCCAAAGGTCCGGTGCTCACTCTTCAGAACGTAAAAAGTGCGTTTGAGTTACCTTGGGATGCGGAACTCCCGGCCGGACGGCGTCTGCTGCGCGGGCGGTCCTGGTCGAGCCACGGGAAGATTGCCAAGGTGGAGGTCAGCTTGGATCGCGAGATCACCTGGCGGGAGGCGCGCCTGAGGGAGCCTAATATCGCGCAGGCCTGGGTACGGTGGGACCTGGATTGGGACGCGCGACCTGGCGGCTACAGCCTGCGGGCACGAGCGACAGACGAGCGGGGCAACAGGCAGCCGGCAACCGTCCCGTGGAACGACCAGGGATACTTGTATGGCGGGGTCGTCGGTCACCCCCTGACGGTGCGATGATTCGAAGATCGTCGCGTGCTCGATGATCGGATACTCGACCGGCCGGGGGCCCGCACGGGTACGGATCGCGGTCATGGCGTTGGCAATTCTCCTGGCATTCGGCGCGGCGTTGTTTTTCGCGCGCTCGAGCCCAAGTGCTCCGCCCCCGGTAGGATTGATCGCCAAAGAGTTCCTGTTCGACCCCAAAGGAGTCACCGTGGGGACCGGCGAGATCGCGTTCGTCGTCAAGAATCAAGGCGCCATCGAGCACAACCTTGTGCTCGAGGTCCCCGGAGGGAAGACGGTGACCCTGATCGCCATCATCGAGCCCGGCCAGATCGGGAAGGGCACGGTCTCGCTGCCCGCGGGAATCTATACCATGTACTGCAGTTTGCCGGGCCACAGGGATGCTGGAATGGCGGCAACCCTCCGCGTGAGTCCGTAGGAGACGACGCTAGTGCTAGTGAGTGTGCCCAATCAAGAGGATGGCGATCCACAAGAGCGTCAAGGTGGCAAGGAAAAGGAGTACGGTGACCCACAGCAGGATGTCGGTGCTGGCATTCAAGCGTCGGGTTTCTCGGAGGGAAAGGTACGCGATCATCGGCATGAGCCTCGCGATCGTTGAGGACGCGTATGGTCGTTCGTCCACAACGCGCAGCAGTTTGATGATGTCCTCCTCAGAGACCAACGGCGTTTCTTGAGGTTTTCGTTTCCACCACATTCATCTCACCCCCCGCCATTCAGTCCTACGGCATGGCATCTCCGTCTTCCTGGACCGGCCCGAAACCCCGACCCCCCGCCGGTCGGGTGATCCATGATGCGTTCGCCTGCGTACTCTTCTCACGGTCAACAAACACCAGGCACGAGAGCGATTGGAGGAGAGTATGCGGGGGGCCAGACGTCTTCGTGCAGTGCTGTGTGGAGTGGTGGCGGTCGCGCTTGTCTCGGTCGTACTGGGGCCCCCACCGCCCACCTTGAGAGCTTCGAGCCACCGGGACGCGCCGCTGATCACGGAGGACCCAACGGCCGATAATACCGACGTCTACGCGTGGGTCGATCCCAGCCGCCCAGATTTTGTCACGGTCGTCTCCAACTGGATTCCGTTTGAGGAACCGACAGAGGGGCCCAACTTCTACCGGTTCTCGGACCAGGTTCTGTACAAGATCTCGATTGTGGTCAACCGCAATGGGCACCTGCGGAGGGCGCTGGACTACGAGTTTCGGTTCCACACCAAGATCGTCAACGGGAACACGTTTCAGTACAACACGGGGCTGATCGGGCTGCCGGGGTTGAACCCGTCCTCGCCGTACCCGAACCTCAACATCCGCCAGAGCTACACCATGACGGAAATCCGGCACGAGCGGGGCGACGACGCCGATCGCACCGTCCTCTTCCGCAACGCGCGCACGGCGCCGATCAACGTGGGCCCCAACTCCACCGGAGCGTGCAGTCAGGTCGTTGTGATGCTTCACGGCGTTCCCCATGCGGTGGAGAGCTGTCCCTATTACGTCGGCCTGGCCAACGCCGCCATCCTCACGATCGCCGGCCGAAGTGGGGCGCGGGTCTTCGCCGGTCCCCGTTCCGAGCAGTTCTTCGTCGACCTGGCGGCGTCGTTCGACCGCCTGGGGGGATTGTCGAATGAGGTCCGCAACCCTGGGGTCAACTCCACGAAGGGCTTCAACGTCCACAGCATCGCCCTGGAGATCCCGACCAAACTTCTCGATCGGCTGGGCGCCAATGGGAAGATTGGCGTGTGGTCGTCGTCGAGCCGGATGAGGGTCCCCGTCCTCGACACCGACGAAGTCAGCGGGGACGACAGCCGCTGGGTCCAGGTGTCCAGGCTTGGCTTTCCGCTCGACAACGAGGTCCTGCAGCCCCTCCGGGCTAAGGACCAGTTCAATGCCACAACGCCGTTTCAGGATGAAAACCTGTTCGCCAACTTTATCGTGAATCCGGGAAACACCCAGGGGTCGCAGTCGCTGGTCAACCTCCTCAGCGGGATTACCGGCTGCACGGATTTGAACAACCGTGCCGATCTGCAGGCCATCATCCTGACGGGCATCCCGACGGGAGTGCTGCCGGGCCTGGACAACTTCACCGGCCCTGAACGCGCCGACCTCCTGCGGCTCAACTATCGGATCCCTCCCACGCAGGGCATCGACCCCAACAATCCCGGCAACAACCGGCTGGGGATCCTCGTAGGGGACAACGCGGGGTTCACGAACGGCCGCCGTCCCTTCGACGACACGGTGGACATCGCGCTCAAGGCTGTCGGTGGTGCCGCCCAGGCCCTGGTGGGCCTGACCCCGTGCGCGGCCGCCGCGAATCTCACCGACAACGTCGCCGGCCCCGACACGCCGTTCTTGACCGTGTTTCCCTATCTCGGCACCCCGCTCTCGGGGTTTGGCAAGCATTGAGCTTCCGCCCTCTCCTGCACGGTTCATGAGACGGCGGCTGGGGCGGGTCGACCTGCGGGGCCTGGTCCTTGCGGGAATGTTGGTCGTGGTCGGCGCCCTGGTCATCGGCGCGGACCGGCCGGCTCGGGTCGCCTCCGCAAGGCTGCCCGTCTTCCCCCAGGGACGATTCGCTCCGGGGGACTCGCTGCCGGACCAACAGATCCGATTCTACCAGGATCGCCTCGCGGACAATTCGCGCGACGCGCTCTCGTGGGACATGCTGGCCATCGGCTACATGCGCAAGCTCCGTGAGTCGGGTGATCCTGGATATGCGCTCCGGGCCGAGGAGTCCCTCCGTCGGGCCCTCGCCGCGGATCCGCGGGACGGCCAGGCGTCCGGCCTCCTCGCCTGGGTGGCGCTGGTGAAGCACGAATTCGCCGGCGCGGCCGCGCAGGCGGAGGCGTTGATCCGTGAGTCTCCATCCGACGACATGCTGTACGGCATCCTTGGGGACGCCGACGTCGAACTCGGCCGGTATGGGGAGGCCAGGCAGGTCTTGCAGCGCATGATGGACCTCAAGCCGGGCCCAGCGGCGTACACGCGCGCCGCCTACCTCCGCCAGCTGCACGGGGATATTCAGGGCGCGATCCACCTGATGCAGTTTGCCGTGGAGGCGGCGAGCCCTCGTGATCGAGAGAACCTGGCCTGGACTCGGGTTCAGCTGGGGAACCTCTACTTCGGCCGCGGCGATCTTGCCGGCGCGGAAACGCAGTACGCAGCGGCCCTACGCGTCTACCCAGGATATCTCTACGCGCTCGCGGGCCTGGGGGGCGTCCGGGGGGCCCAGGGCCGTTTTGACGACGCGATCCCCCTGTACGAGAAGTCGCTCGCGGTCATCCCCCTCCCCGTGGTTGCGGAGGCGCTCGGTGATCTGTATCTCCGTTTAGGAAGGCGGGAGGAGGCGGAGCGCGAGTTCTCTCTGGTCGAGTACATCGGTCGGCTGACCCAGCTCAACCGAGCCGTGTACAATCGGGACTTGGCGTACTTCTACGCCGATCACCAGCGGCACCTCGATCAGGCGGTGGCGCTGGCCGAGCGCGAGGCCATGCAGCGCCATGATGTGTACACGGACGATACGCTGGCCTGGGCCGACTTCCAGGTCGGCCGGTACGTCGAGGCGGACCGTTTGATGGCTCGGGCCCTGTCCTTGGGGACACGCGATGCGCTTCTCCTTTACCATGCGGGGATGATCGCGAGGGGGCTGGGAGACCACCCGCGGGCGGCACGCTACCTCGAGCAGGCCCTGCGGACGAACCCGTACTTCCACATCCTGCACGCGGGCGAGGCCCGGCGCGTTCTGCACGACCTGCGCCCTGGAATTCCCTGAACGGGCTGCTTCCGTGCGCCGCGCCGCTGGATGGCAGCACCGGGAAGTGGGGAGCTCATTTCAGTTGCTGCCAGGACAGGATCGAGAGGCCTGTTCCAAAGACGGAGAGCGCGAGCGGATCAAACCGTAACACCACGGTCGCGTTCTCGCTCATAAAGCTCGGGTTCGGTGTCCCGCGATTCCCATGATACATCGCCCCGATGTGATCCACAGAAGCCCCGGGGCCAATGGCCATGCCGTCCGCCGTGTAAATCAGGCCGTCCACCGTCAGTTCCTGTCGGGGTCCCCCGCACAAGACGAGCCGTCCGGAGCCGTTCACCGCCTGCCCATGACAGACGGGGGTCGAACGGGCGGTGGGGACGCTCGTTCCGAAGACCAGGATGCCGGGAGTTTGGCGGCCGACAGCGGTGCTCAGATCGTGTCGGTTCGTGAGCCGGGCATCCTCAGTCAAGATCACGTCCCCTGCCACGGCCAACGTAACATCCCCCCCACTGCCCCCAAGGTCGAGGTCCTGCACCAACTGCAGCGTGCCGGTCACATAGATCGTGCCTCGAAGCCGCTCGGCGCTGTGCGTGCCAAGGTAGCCGACGATCTCATAAAATTCGAGCGGTGTATAGATTGAGTTCGTCCTCTTCGAGAGCCCTGCTGCCCTATTGATCGAAGCGTTGGCGTCGTTTCCGGCCGCACGGCTCACGAACCCGTCCGGGTTGAGCGAGAGGAGCGGGAGCTCGGCCTTGCGGATCCGCTGCAGGTAGACGTGGGGGAGGCCGCCGGCGCTCCCCGCCGTCCGCTCCACCGTGCTGCGGAGCGTGACCGCGTCCTCGATGTCGTTCGCGTGATACGGAGCGGTCACACAGGCGTACGATGTTCCACAGGGGTTCGCGCTCTGCCCCAGTTGCGGACGCGCCTTGACGATCTCCCCAAAGATCGAGAGCACCCAGGGTGTGGCATCGGCCGCCGGATCCGGATTGTAGTCGGGGCGTTCCGCAAAGCCGAACAACCCGTAGTCCGGGATTCGGCCGGCGTCCCGCAGGCTCACGATCTCCACTCCCCTCTCGCTTAAGGCGTTGAGGCGGACGTCCGCGTCGGCGAAGCGGATCTCGCTAAAGGATCCCAGGCTCGCACCATTCCCGGGAGATCCCACGCCGTAGGGCGCGAGGTAGATGCGCGAGCCGGCCCCACGGAGTTCGACGCGAGAGACTCCAAAGAGCGCGATCGCCTGCGGCGTTCCCGCGATGGCGCACTCCCGTACCCGCGACGAGATGGCCCGTGCAAGGAGCGGCACTTCGCCGAGGGCCTCGAGCGTCTTGAACCCGGGCCCGCACCCCGCGGCCGGCCCGGCATCGACCCAGTAGGTGTAGTGTCCCCCGCCATAGGCCGCGGTGACGCCGCGGGCGGGGGTGGTGAAGGTCCGCGGGTCGACGGCAGCCGCGAGCTCCGCCCGCGCCACTTCGAGGCCGGATTCGGCGAGAAAGTAGCTGCGGGCCACGGCATGCTGGATCGAGGCGTGCAGCATGTCGGTGTTCATGAGGCCGATCAGCGCGAAACAGATGGTGGTGATGATCGTGAGTACGGCGAGCACCATGATCAGCGCCAGCCCGCCCTCGCGCGCAGGCACCGTCGAGGACGCCCTCATCGATTCTTTGGCACGAAGACGGTCTGGTTGAAGAAGGTGCGTTGCAGGCCCGTGCGCGACCCGGTCGCGCTCAGCTCCTCGATCGCCATCGCGATCGCATTGGGCTGGGGGTTCCCCTCCGGCAGCAGCGTGAAGGAGGCCGCCACCACCTGTCGCCCAATGACCGCGTACGGGGCGAGGATCGGGGGCCACCGGGTGGCTGGGAAGGCCGTTGCCGGATTGCACCGGGTTCTCAGTTCGTCTGTCGCCGTATCCCTCCAGATGTAGATCGTGGCCTGCCAGTCCGGCGCGCCGTTGAGGAGGGTGAACGGACCGGAGCAGGCGCTGCGGGCAGTCACGAAACCGATACACCCCTCATACCCACCGGCGCAGCCCGTGTCGGCCGAGTAGACGCGGAGCCGGCCGACGCCAAGGGTGGTCTCATGGAGTTGCCGGGCCACCCGGTCGACGGCCAGCCGGGCGTCCTGCTGGGCGGCGAGCCTGCCGTTGATATGATGGGAGAGGGCAAAGGCTGGAATGAAGATCTGATAGATGGCCACGATGACGAGCCCGAACAAGACGAGCCCCATGACCACATCCACGATTGCGTATCCCGCATCCACCCCTCGCGGCCTCATCGCGACTCCCGGCTCCCGATGCGGGTCTCGAGTGTCCGGCTCTGGGTGACCAACGTTCCGGCGCACCCCGTCCCCGCAGTTCCCGCCGCGCACGCCGAGCCGTAGGCCACTTGCCAGCTGACAGTGACGGTGAGGTCGAGGAACCCGGGGGTGGACGTGTCGACCCCTGTGTGGACCGTGTACGGCCGCCCCTGCCCGGGAGGTACCTGCTCGACTACGATGCGACCGTCCTCGCCGGCGATCGCCGACGGAGGCAGCGAGTGCAGCACCTCCATCCGCGCTCGCGCGAGATTCGCGGCGATCGAGGCGCTCTCGGCGGACGCCCCCGAGGACAGGGCCAGGAGGAACAAGCCGCCGAGGCTGAGTACGACGACGCTGAACAGGGACAGCGCGACGAGGATCTCGATCGTCCCGAACCCACGCGGTGGCAGCATGCTCCGGGCCATCCTGTCGAGCGTCATTCGCACCTCACCGCCATCGTCCTCCTCGCGCCGCAAACGATCCGGCGTCAAGCGTCGTGTGGCACCATCCGGATGCGCTATTGGGGAGTCATCGCGGGCGCTCCCCGCACGAGCCGCCGCAGGTTCTGCAGGCCAAGCCGCACCCGGCTCTTCACGGTTCCAAGCGGAAGTGCCAGCGTGTCGGCGACTTCGCGTTGGGTAAACCCGGCAACGTGCGTGAGCCAGATGGCCTGACGCTGCTCCGGCGCCAGCCCCTGAATCGCCCGCCGGATCTGGGAACTCAGGACCTTGGTGACCGCCCGCTCTCCCGGGTCATCGGGTGCGACGGCGGTCACGGCATCGACATCAGGAGAGTTCGGAATGGCATCGCCCCGCCGGCGCCGGACGTGGTCGATGACGAGATGGTGTGTGATCGTCAGGAGCCAGGTGGCGGCAGAGCCGCGGGCCGGATCGTACCGGGCCGCTTGGCACCAGACGCGGAGGAACGCCTCTTGCGAAACCTCCTCCGCCTCAGTGGTATCGCGCAACAGGCGCAGGCACAAGGAAAAGACGAGCCGCCCGTAACGTCCGTACAATGTCTCGAAGGCGGCCGCATCACCGCTGTTGATCCACTTGAGAAGCTCGCCGTCACTCCACTCCGGCCCGTCCACGCGCCCCCACCTCTACGCTAGTGCATTCGAATGGGGTCAGCGTTCGGTTTGGGTGCTCAGAGCGGGTAACGTCTTTAGCCCCAGCGCTCCTCAATGCGCAATAGGCGCCATGCCCCGTACGAGAGCGACCATGTGACGACAAACAGGCCGACGAGCAGGTAGCCGATCCACCCGAAGTCTAGGGCCTGCAGGCGGTCCCAGAACCCGCCGCCGAGCCCCAGGGCCTGAATGAAGACCTGCATGAGCTCGATGAGGCCAATGAGGAGCGCAGCGACGACCGAGAGCCCTGTGACCGTGAGATTATAATAGATCTTTCGCAGCGGCGTCCCAAAGGCCCAGCGGTACGCGGTCGTCATGAAGATCCCGTCGGCCGTGTCCATCAAGCTCATCCCCGCTGCGAAGAGCACGGGGAGCGCGAGGATCCCCCACACCGGGAGGGCGCTGGCGGCTGCCCCGGCCGATAACGCGAGCAGCGCGACTTCACTCGCGGTGTCAAATCCCAGCCCGAAGAGGAACCCCAGCGGGTAGACGTGCCAGCTGCGCCCGATCAGGCGAAAGAGCGGGCCGGCGACGCGGGCGATGAGGCCGCGGGAGAGGAGGAGCCGCTCCAGTTCCCCCGGATCGTGGGTGCCGTGCCGCATCCGCTGGAAGATCAGGAAGATGTCTAGCCAGATGAACAGGTTGAGCAGGCCGATGAGGAGGAGGAACCCCCCCGAGACCGTCGTGCCGATCACCGCGCCGATCGCCTGGAGGTGGGGGAGCGCCTGCTGGGTCCAGCGGGCGACGAGCGCGGTGGCGAGAACCATGAACAGGACCACCGTGGAGTGGCCTAATGAAAAGTAGAACCCGGCCCCTAGCGGGGATTGGTCCTGACACACCAGCTTTCGGACGGTGTTATCGATCGCCGCGATGTGATCCGCGTCGAAGGCGTGACGGAGTCCCAGCGCATAGGCGAGGAACCCCATGCCCAGGAGCGCAGGGTGAAGACGCGCAGCGGGCAGCAGCGCCAGAATGCCAAGGACGTGTAATCCGAGGATTGTCCCTCCGTATCCAAGCCACGCTCTTGCTCCCGGTCCTCCTTTGTCCATCGGTCCCCCTCGATATTCGCCTCCAGGCTATCGGATGAGTCGGAGCGACACGATCGTCTGAATCACGATCACCGCTCCAAGCGCTGCCACGGCTGCCGCTGAAAACACCGGAAGCCGCCGCAGCATCGGTCTCACAAGGCGCCGGCCCGGGATCGGCATCCGCGCATCCGAGACGCTGTCTAAGAGACGAGTCATGAACGACCTGCTGTAGACCATCAGCAGGCCGGCGGCGGTGAGGACCGCGGCCAAGCCGAGGCTGAACATCGAGATCAGCAGGAGGCCCAGCCCGACCTGTCCCACCGAGATCGCCGCCAGCATCACGACCAGGGCGGAAGGGCAGGGGAGCATGCCGCCTGTGATGCCGATCATGATGAGGTCGCGCGGCCGAATCGCCTCTCCCGGGTGCGGGTGGTGATGATGTCCATGGCCATGATCGTGATGGGCGTGGTGGTGATCCAGCGCGTGCGCGGCGCGTAAAGTGCGGAGTCTGCCCCACAGGAGCGAGCCTCCCACCCCCACAAGCATGACGCCCGACAGCACGCTCAGCCATGGAAAGAGTTTCTCCGGGACCACATACCGCGATGCTACGAGTGTGCCGAACCCCAGGACAAAGACCCCGGTCGTGTGGGTGAGCGTGACCACGGTTCCAAGGAGCACGGCCTGGCTCGGCGTTCCACGCGAGCCGATGAAGTAGGCGGCAAGAATCGCCTTCCCGTGTCCCGGGGTCAAGGCGTGGTAGGCGCCCAGCACGAACGCCCCCAAGATCACGAGGGCGAGTACCTCAAAGCTGAGAGGGCCCCCAACATGAATCCGCTTGAAGAGCGCCCCGAACGCCGTGCTCTCCGCGACATACCGAGGACCCGGAGTCTGGCCGCCGGCGTCGGCCACGGTTGCCCCCTCGGCAATCCGGCACCCGGACAGGCGCAGGTTGATCGACGGTTTCGCCTGGAGTGGCCCGGGATGGGCCTGCCGCGGCGCGGCACCGATCCGGAACCGGGCCACGGTCTCGTCCGGCGGGGACTTGAGGAGGTCAACCGGGTAGGACCGCAGGCGGTTGCTACCGCGGTCGGCCGCGGGCACGGATGATGACTGCACCAAGGGGCCTGTCACGATAATTTCCTTCCAGCCCACGCGGCTCGGAAAGGTACCGTCTCGATAGGTCAGATCAACCGGCCGGCTCCCGCTTGGGCCCGAGGTCCCGCTCCCGTCCGCCCACAGCTCTTCCTCGACCCGCAGGATCGGAAGTCCCCCCACGCCCGGCAAGCAGGAGACGGTTGCCACTTGAAGCCGGAGGGGCACCGGAACCCCGCTGGCGGCAAGGTGCAAGTCGAGCCCCCACTGCGGGAGCCGCGCCGCGAGATGCCGCTCCATCGCAGTCTCGTCCAGGTGCTCCAGCTCCTGAAAGGTGGGGATCTCCGCCATGTCGAGGATATGGCTGATGTGGATGCCGTCAGGTTGGGCGTCGATGGCGGTGTAATGGTTGATGGTGAAGTTGCCGAGTGGATGGGCAGCGGCCGAGAGAGGGCTCAGCACCAACCCCATGATGATCGCGGCGAAGAGCGCGGTTGCGCGTCCGCGGATGTTCGTCCCGGTGAATGCCGTCCTCATGCTTTCATGTACGTACCGGTTCGGCAACCGGATTGATGATGTGGCGGGGGGTCGCGGACTACCCACTTGTAAACCTTCGTCGACGGGAGGCAGAATGGGCTCGTGAAAGATCGATGACCCCTCAACCCCGCGTCGGTCCGCGTACCCCGCCGTCCAGGTTCTTCGCGCGAGTCTACGCGGTCGTCCGCCGAATTCCTCGCGGCAACGTGACCAGTTACGGGTCGATCGCGCGCGCCCTGGGCGTACCGCAGGGCGCGCGCACGGTCGGCTGGGCACTCAGGGCATGTCCGGACGATATCCCCTGGCACCGCGTCGTGAATGTGCAGGGCAAGATCAGCTGGAGGCCGACCGGCGGATTCACGCTTCAGCGCACCCTCCTGCAGCGGGAGGGCGTCCGGTTCAACCGTCAAGGGCGGATCAACCTGGCGAAGTTTGGCTGGAAGGATCTGTGAGCCCGCGCCCAGGTCTAGCATGTGCGGCGAGTGGGCATTTTCCTGGAAGAACCCCACAACATCCTCGTCAGTCGCGCCACGAGGCCGGGAGCGTTGATGCGGCTTACCACGCTGCAGTGGGCAGTGGGCATGTTTTCCGCCCTGTTGGGGGCGATGATGCTCATTGTCCCGCACCGGTTCGAGGCCGCGACCTACGCGGTGCTCCAACCGCATCTGCTGTGGTGGGGGGTGGCGTTCCTGCTGGCAGGGGCCGGCGTATTGGCTGCGGCGTTGATTCCTCTGAGGTGGCTGCTGCTCTTCACCCACCTCGCCGCCGGGATGGTGCTGGTCGTCCTCGCGACCGGCTTTGCCTCTCAGGATGCGTGGCCTAGAGCGATAAACTTCCTGGTCCTGGGACTGGGCGCCGCGCTTGTTCCGTTCGTCTCTCGCCGGGGTAAGATCGAGACGAGCGAGTCCGGCTGCGATCTCCTGGCGCTGTTGGTGGGGCTGGGGGCCGCCGCCACCGGGCTGATCATCATCGCGTTTCCCGGTCAGCTCGGGGGGCAGTTCTACGATCTGATCCGGGCACATCTGCCGCTATACGGCGTGCTGTTTATGGTCACCGGGCTTGCGCTCGCCGCGGCCCAGCTCCGCCCCGCCTCGTCTCCCATTATCAGATGGGCCTTGTACCTGGCCGCGGGCTCCACGCTGCTCGCGTTCGCGGGGAATACCGCCGTGGTCGTCGGGGACTGGACCGGCACTGCGTATTTCGGCGGGTTCGGCGCCCTCGTGGCGATGACCCCCTGGTTGGACCCGGTGCTCGGACACATCGATTCGTCATCGCTCCGAATCCGGCTGGCGCTGGCCCTGATCGTCGCCGTGGCGGCTCCGCTGATCGCCGCGGTCACCATCGTGACGGACCGGGCCGAGCTGTCCGCGACCAGCCAGGCCCTAACACTCCAAGAGACGATCGCGAATACGCTTGCCGATGACATTTCGCGCTACCTGTCGTTCCACCGGGCCGCCGCCGCCGGGTTGGCCAAGGCGATCAATTTGGTCCAGATGACCCCTCCTCAACAAGAGGCGCTGCTACGGACCCTCGGCGAGGAGTACCCGGATGTCTTTACGTTTGCGACCTACGACGATCGAGGGCACCCGCTGGCCCGCGGCGACTCGTTTCCGCGGGAGTCCATTGGGGGATCCCCGGTGTTCGAGCAGTCCCTTCGAAGCAACGCCGAGTCGCTGGCCTACCATGTGTCGCCGCTCAGCCACCGCCTGCTCTTCGAGTTCGGAGCGCCGCTCCGCCGGCCCGGCAACTCCTGGGCCGGGTTGCTCGTGGTGTCGGTCGAGTCCGCCCGTGTCGCCTCAACGATCGAACGAATCGGTGCCGAGACCAAAGGCCTGGCCTATGTGGTCAACAACCAGGGCCGTCTCCTCGTGCATCGGGATGCCGCTCTCAACGGATCCTTCCTTGACGTCTCGGATTTGCCCCCGGTCGCCAACCTGCTCGTGGGGCGCAGCGCCGACGGCGTGCTGAGGTACGAGAACAAGAATGGCTGGCAACTGGCCGGGTTCGCGCGCGTGGCGGGGACCGCACTGGGCGTCGTCGTAGAGCGTCCGCTCGCGGTCGCCGTCGCCGGCGCGCACACCGGCCGGGAGATCGCGTTTACGATTCTGCTCTTGATGGTGGGCGGGGCGGCGGTCGGGGGGATCCTCGCGGCGGGCGCCCTGGCGCGGCCGCTCGAGGCGCTGGCGCGTGAGGCGAGACGGCTCGGCGAGGATGACGCCACGGTGGCCCTGCCCGAGAGCAGTATTGCAGAGGTGAAGGACTTGGCGCGCACGTTCGGCGAGATGAGCGGCCGTCTGTCCGCGCGGACGCAGGAGCGCGAGCGCGCCTATGGGGCCCTACGCGAGCGCGAAGCCCGGATCCGTTCGATCATGGATTCCACGTCCGACGGGTTCATCTTCGTCGGCCGGGACGGCCGGGTCAAGTCCATGAACCAGCGGGCCATCGAGTTGCTTCCCACCGGAGCCGCGTGGGCCGGCGGCGCGGACTTTGCGCGCGCGGTGGCAGAGATCGACGCGCGTCCGCCGGAGCGCGAAGCGCTGGCCGCAACACTCCGATTGCTCCTCGAGGACCGCGACCCGGCGGGGAAGGGAGATCTCGAGGTCCGGGGAAGCGGGCGCGTGCTTCACTGGGATGCCCAGCCCGGCAAGGATGAATCGGGAGCCACGGTCGGCCTCACCATTACGCTCCACGATGTGACCGAGGAGCGCGAGGTCAGCCGCATGAAGTCCGACTTCGTCTCCTTCGTCACGCACCAGCTGCGGACGCCGCTGGCGGGGATCAAGTGGCTGCTCGAGCTGGCCGCCGAGACCCAAGACACCGGGGAGCTCCAAGCCTACATCCAAGACGCCCGGGAGGCCAACGAGCGGTTGGTGAACCTGGTCAATGACCTCTTGGACATCTCCCGGCTCGAGAGCGGGCGGTTGGCCGTGTCGCTCCAGGAGCTCAATTTGGGCACGATGACGGAGAGTGTGCTCGAGGAGCTGGGCCCGCTCATCAAAGAGAAGGGGCATCGATTGTCGGTGAGCGGGGTGGAGAGGGTCCCACCGATCGTGGCCGACCCGCAGCTGCTCCGCCAGGTGGTCATCAACCTCGTCTCCAACGCGATCAAGTACACCCCCCCGCCGGGAGAGATCGCACTCCAGATGCGCCCGGAGAACGGCTCGGTGCAGTGGGCAATTCAGGATAACGGCATCGGGGTGCCCAAGGACGCCCAGCCCCGCCTGTTTGAGAAGTTCTATCGGGCGGACAACGTGCACAAAATCGAAACCGAGGGGACGGGATTGGGCCTCTACCTCGTCCGGCTGATCGTCGAGCGGTTCGGCGGCCGGATCTGGTGCGAGTCTGAGGAGGGCAAGGGCTCGACCTTCCTCTTTACCGTTCCCCTCCCTGGAGGGAAGGACACGTGGACGCATCCCGCAAGCGGGTCTTGATCGTCGAAGACGACCGCTTTCTCCGGAGGGCCTGTCAGGCGCGCCTGGAGCAGCAGGGCTACACCATCCTCACGGCCCAGGACGGCGAGGAGGCCGTCCGGGTCGCCAGGACGGAGATCCCCGATCTGATCCTGCTCGATCTCTTAATGCCGAAGCTGCACGGCCTCGAGGTGCTGCGTATCCTGAGGGCGGAGGAAGGGACCCGAGCCATCCCGGTCCTGGTCCTCTCCAACTCGTCCCGCCAGGGGGACATGGACGACATCCAAAGGCTCGGAATCTCCGGGTACTTCGTGAAGGCGAATCTCTCGCTCCAAGATCTCAGCCATCAAGTCAAGCTGGTGCTCGAGTCTTCCGCGCCGGCAGGGGGAACGGATGCAGCGCATCCTGGTCGTTGAGGACGACCGGTTCCTGCGAAAGGCGGCCGAAGCCGCGCTCCGACGCCAGGGGTTTACCGTGCTTGTGGCCGCGGACGGGGAGGAGGGACTGCGGGTGGCCCGGTCCGAGCTTCCCGATCTCGTGCTCCTGGATCTGATCATGCCCGGGCTGCAGGGCTTCGAAGTGCTGAAGCTGCTCAAGGCGGAAGCCGCCACCTCGGCGATCCCGGTGATCATCCTCAGCAACCTCGGTCAGGATTCCGACGTGAAGGCGGCGATGGACGCGGGGGCCGTCGATTACCTGGTCAAGGCCAACCTGGCGTTGGACACGCTCGTGGCGCGGGTG
Source organism: bacterium (assembly GCA_035703895.1). Classification (NCBI taxonomy): domain Bacteria; species bacterium. Next base: position 17,184 of record DASSXJ010000152.1, read on the forward strand.
AAAACGCTGTTCGAGGCGCGGACGCCGTGACGTCGGGGCTGCGGGTCAGCGATGCCGAACTCAAGACCCTCCTCGTGACCCAACTGGAGGTCATGGACGAGTCCGAGTTCGAGCGGGTGCGGGCGCTCGCCGCTCGGTTCAAGATCCCCTTTGAGCAGGCGGTCGTCGAGCGAGGCGGGATCCCCCTGCGGTTCCTCTTGGAGCAGCTCGGCAAGCTCTGGGGCGTCGAATTCACCGAGCTGCGCGCCGCCAACGTCAGTCCCGAAGCGATCCGGTCGGTGCCCGAGGAGTACGCCCGGGCGCATCTCCTGATCCCCTTCGATCGCCGGGATGGGTCCCTGCACGTGGCCATGTGGGATCCACGGGACCAGGCGGCGATCGAGGAGATCCAACGGATGGCGTGGATGAAGGTCGTCCCGTATCTCGCGACCGACACCGCGATCCATCGCGCCCTCCTCCAATACAAGGGCGACCTGCGCGCCATCCTCGAGCGCGTGGCGGAACAGCAACAACCCGGGACCGCGGAGCCGGATGATGAGGGGAAGTCGGCGATCGAACTGCTCGACAGCATCCTCGAGTACGCGGCGGTGTCCGAGGCGTCCGACATCCACATCGAGCCGTTCGAACTCGAGGGCGTGGTTCGGTTCCGCGTCGACGGCGCGCTCCAGGACGTCCTCAGCCTCCCCACCAGCCGGCTGCCGTCGCTGGTCGCGCGCGTCAAAATCCAGAGCGAGATGCGGATCGATGAAAAACGGGCGCCGCAGGACGGACGGTTCGACGCGGCGTACGGCGGGTTGAAGCTGGACCTACGCGTCTCTTCCATGCCGACCCACTGGGGGGAGAAGATCGTCATCCGGGTGCTCAGCAAGGAGCGGTCGCTGCTCGATCTGGAGGATCTTGGGCTCTCCCCCGCCGACCGCGAGATCATCGTGCGAAACATCCAGCGTCCCTTCGGGATGATCCTGATCACGGGCCCGACCGGCTCGGGCAAGACGACGACGCTCTACGCCACCATCAATCGCCTGCACGTCGAGCGGCACAACGTCGTGAACATCTCCACGGTTGAGGATCCGGTCGAATACACGATTCCACGGGTGAACCAGGTCTCGATCAACCCGGTGGCCGGCCTCAACTTCGCCACCGGCCTTCGCGCGCTGTTGCGACAGGACCCCGACATCATCATGGTAGGGGAGATCCGGGACCATGAGACCGTCGAGATGGCCGTCCGGGCCGCGCTCGTCGGGCGGCTGCTCCTGTCCACGCTCCATACGAACGAGGCCACGGTGGTGGTGCCGCGCCTCCTGGATATGGGGGTCGAGCCGTTCCTGATCAACTCCACCCTGATTCTCGTGATTGCCCAGCGGCTCGTCCGGAAGATCTGCGTGCACTGCCGTCAGAGTGTCCCGCTCGACCGGACGTTCCTCGAGCGCCTGCGCGCCCGGTCCGACTACGAGGAGACGATCCACGTGCTCCAGACTCAAGGGGTCCTCGGGAAAGCCGCCGATCCGTTGGTCGGGATCCACACGTTCAAAGGTCGCGGCTGTTCGCAGTGCCTCAACACCGGCTATCGTGGTCGCATGGGGGTGTTCGAACTGCTCGAGATCACCGATCCCATCCGGACGTTGATCCTGGAGCGGGGCGACGCGGGCATGATCCGGAGGGCGGCCATCGCCGGAGGGATGCGGACGATGTTCTGGGACGGCCTCGCGAAGGCATTCATGGGCGAGACCACGATCGAAGAGATCTTTCGCGTGGCCCTGTAAGGATCGCGACTCCCCGCCCTACGGCTTCGCCGCCCGTAGAAGCGCCAGGTATTCTTCGACCGTGTCCGCCCCGGTGATGGCGCGGAGGACGACCTCGTCGACCGCGCCCTGCCATTTCTCAACCGCCGGCGGGATGGCGTCCGGACGCTCGGCCGCGATGGCCGTGTCCATCGGCGTGACCCTCATGCGCGCAAAGTGGGCCCCGTACGCCGGGATCGCTGCGTACCGGTTCCCCTCCAGCGCCAGTTTGTCGCAGGCCGCCGGCCCGAGGGCCACGCGGACATACGCGAAGCGCTGGGGCGGTTCGCGACCCGCTGCGGCTGCGCCGTCACGCACCCACGCGGTGGATCGACGCGCGTGTTCGGGAGTCAGCCAATTGAACAGCACGGCGTCGGCGACCTCTCCGGCCAAGCGGCACATCTGCGGACCGAGCGCGGCCACGACGAGGCGGACAGGGAGGTGGGCCCGCAGAGTGGCGACCCCTTCGCGGACACGCGCAAGGGCCCCCGGGTTCGCACTTCCGACGCCCAGGAGGAGACGGGGGAGGGGAAGGTCGTTGGCCCGCACGCCCTGGTCGATGCTGTCTGGTCCGCGCGTGTACAGGGGAATCACCCCGACCCCGAGCTCGACGTGCCGTGTCTCGCGCGCCGCCGGCGCAAGCGCGACCAGCCCATCGATCGCGCCGGGATAGTTGACCCAGAAGGAACTATACCCGAGCGCCTCGGCCTCCCTCGCCGACGCGCCGACGATCTCGGGCGCGGTGCCCGCGAACAGTGCAAAGCCTCGTCTCATCGCTCTCTCCTCTCGAGGTCCGCGCGGTGGCCCGCGCGCCCGCGGGCCTGCTTGTGAGTTCGCCGGGGAGGCCCTCACAACCCGCCGGGATCCTCGCTATGGTTGCGGGTCCGACGCGAGGTCCCAGGCTCAGGGCAGGGGTCAACGCGAAGACCCCCTAATATGCCTGTGGGGCGGCGCCGTAGGCGCCGCCGCGCGAAACGATCTATGTGCGAAGGAGGGGGCGGTGAACGCGATCCGTGTGCATGCCGTTGGGGGACCTGAAGTGTTGTGTCTCGAGGAGCTGCCGACACCCACGCCGGGACGTGGGGAGGCGCTCGTGAAGATCGAGGCCGCCGGGGTGAATTATACCGATATCTATTATCGGATGGGCTGGACGAAAGCCGCAGTCCCCTTCACCGTGGGCGTGGAAGGGGCGGGGACCGTGGAGGCGCTCGGGCCAGAGGTCGGCGGGCTCAAGCAGGGCGACCGGGTTGCGTACACCGGGTCGCTTGGCGCCTACGCGGATTACGCGTCCGTACCGGTGTGGCGGCTGGTCCGGCTTCCCGGCGGTACGGATGCGCGCACCGCCGCGGCCGCGATGCTGCAGGGGATGACCGCGCACTACCTCTGTCACAGCACGTACCCGCTCAAGTCCGGCCAGACCGCCCTCGTCCATGCCGCGGCCGGAGGGGTCGGGCTCCTCCTGGTGCAGATGATAAAGATGCTGGGCGCCCGGGTGATCGGCACCGTGTCGACAGAGGAGAAGGTCAGGCTCGCGCGGGAGGCCGGGGCCGATGAGGTGATCATGTATACGAAGGCGGACTTCGAGGCGGAGACGAAGCGGCTCACGGACGGCCGCGGGGTCGACGTCGTCTACGATTCTGTCGGGAAGACCACGTTCGACAAAAGCCTCAATTGTCTCGTCCCGCGAGGGTACCTCGTGCTCTTCGGCCAGTCGAGCGGGCCCGCGCCGCCGCTCGATCCGCAGGTCCTCATCAAGGGATCGTTGTTCCTCACCCGCCCCACCCTCGGAAACTATACGGCCACGTCCGAGGAGATCAATGAACGGGCCGGAGACGTGCTGGGGTGGGTCGCGTCGAACCGGCTGCGCGTGCGGATCGAGGCCACGCTTCCCCTGGCGGAGGCCGCGGAAGCCCACAAGCGGCTCGCCGGGAGAGGGACCTCGGGGAAGCTCCTGTTGATTCCGCGATGACCCCGAGTTAGAGTAAGGGGTAATCTCTACAGCGGATTTGCATCCCTAGACGCATATGGGCGACACCTACGATCCCAAGCACATCGAGGCGAAGTGGCAGGCCCGCTGGGACGCGGACGGGCTGTACCGCACCCGCGACGACCCGAGCCGGCCCAAGTTCTATTTCCTGACGATGTACCCGTATCCCAGCGGGGACCTGCACCTGGGTCACTGGTACCCGATGACGCCGTCGGACACCAAGGCCCGCTACCTCCGGATGCGGGGTTACAACGTGCTCTTTCCCATCGGGTTCGACGCCTTTGGGCTGCCGGCGGAGAACGCGGCGATCCAGCACGGCATCCATCCATACAAGTGGACGATTGCCAACATCGAGCGCATGCGTGGACAACTGCGCTCGATGGGCGCGATGTTCGACTGGTCTCGGGAGATCGTCACCTGTCAACCCGAGTACTACACCTGGAACCAGTGGTTTTTCCTGAAGTTCTACGAGGCGGGGCTGGCGTACCGTGCCTTCGCGGCGGTCGATTGGTGTCCCAACGACAACACGACGCTCGCCCGCGAGCAGGTCATCGGGCCCGATCGCGTCTGCGAACGCTGCGGGACGCCGGTCATCAAGAAAGACCTCGAGCAGTGGTTCTTCCGGATCACCCGGTACGCGGACGAGTTGCTCGACTTCAGCAAGATGGACTGGCCGGAGCGGGTGCAGACGCTCCAGCGCAACTGGATCGGCCGGAGCGACGGCGCGGAGATTGTCTACACGAGTGAGCGGGGCGACCCGATCACGGTGTTCACGACGCGCCCCGACACGCTGTACGGCGCCACGTTCCTCGTGCTGGCACCCGAGCATCCCTTGGTGGAGAAGCTCACGACGCCCGAGCACCGGGCCGAGGTTGCCGCCTACGTCCATCGTGCCCGGCGCCAGTCGGAGATCGAGCGGCTGGCCGAGGATCGCGAGAAGACCGGCGTCTTCATCGGGGCGTTCGCGCGCCATCCGCTGACCAACGCCCGAATCCCCATCTACATCGGAGATTACGTCCTCTTGACGTATGGCACCGGGGCCATTCACGCGGTGCCGGCGCACGATACTCGCGACTTCGCGTTCGCCCGCAAGTACCGGCTGCCGATCCCGGTGGTGATCGCCCCCCCCGACTGGGACGGCAAACCCCTCCCCGAGGCGTATGTCGGTGAGGGCGTGATGGTCAACTCGGGCCCGTTCGACGGGACGCCGAGCGACGAGGGGCGCGCGCGTGTGACCGAGGCGCTCGAGCGAGCCGGCCGCGGCAAGGCCGCCGTGACGTACCGGCTGCGAGACTGGTTGATCAGCCGGCAACGATATTGGGGGACCCCGATTCCCATCATCTATTGTCCGGGGTGCGGCCCGGTTCCGGTTCCGTACTCAGATCTGCCCGTAGTGCTCCCGGAGGACTCGCAGTTCCTCCCCACAGGCGAATCGCCGCTCAAGCTCGACGAACGGTTTCGGCGCACGCGCTGCCCGCGGTGCGGGGGCGCGGCCGAGCGCGAGACCGACACGATGGACACCTTCGTCGATTCGTCCTGGTACCAGTACCGATATCTGAGCCCCCACGACGGCGACCGCCCGTTTGACCCTGCCGAGGCCCGAATCTGGGTTCCGGTCGATCAATACACCGGCGGCATTGAGCATGCGGTGCTGCACCTGATGTACACCCGGTTCTTTACGAAGGCCATGCGCGACATGGGGTTGCTGTCGTTCGATGAGCCGATGCTCCGGCTGTTCAACCAAGGACACATCCTCGGGGCCGACGGCAACAAGATGAGCAAGTCACGCGGGAACGTGGCCAATCCGGACGACTATGTCGGCACCATGGGTGCCGATACGGTCCGGACCTATCTCATGTTCATTGGACCGTGGGACGGCGGAGGCCCGTGGAACCCCCAGGGCATCGAGGGATTGCACCGGTTCCTCCATCGGGTCTGGCATTTAGTGGTCGACGCGGCGCCGCCCGGCCCGGGCGGCGCCGACGGCGCGGCGACCGTGCGCCGGGTCACCCACCAGACGGTCAAGCGGGTCACCGACGACCTCGAGGCGTTCCGGTTCAATACGGCGCTCGCGGCGCTGATGGAGTGTACCAATGCGCTCTACCGGGCCCGTGAGCAGGGCGCGGCGGGGACAGAGGAATGGTCGCCCGCGCTGCGGACCATGGTGCTCATGCTGGCCCCGTTCGCGCCGCACCTCGCCGAAGAGCTCTGGGCACAGCTGGGAGAGTCGTACAGCGTGCACCAGCAGGCCTGGCCCGCGTGGGATCCGGAGGCGGTGCGGGAGGACACGGTCACGCTCGTGCTGCAGGTGAACGGCCGGGTCCGGGATCGGGTCCAGGTGCCGGCCGGCCTGGACGAGGCGCATCTGCGGGAGACCGCCCTCGCGAGCGAAAAGGTGCGAAAGTTCATCGACGGGATGCAGGTTCAGGACGTGATCGTGGTCCGCGGGAAACTTGTGAACGTCGTGGTGCGCTGAGAGGACGGAGGAACTTTTCGCCGGCCTGCTTCGTCTGTATACGGGAATGGGCAGGCTGGCCGTGATGGCGCCGATGGCGCAACCTGGCATCATCCGCCCGGGACAGTACACGCCGGAAGAGCTGGCGCGCTACGAGGCCATCGTGCACCGCTACGCGCGCCACGTGTACAACATCGCCTACCGGATGGTGGGCAACGAGGCGGACGCCAGAGACCTGTCTCAAGAAGCGTTCCTGCGCGTCTACCGAGCGTTGCGGCGCGTCGAGCCCGGGGCCCCGCTGGAGAGCTGGCTCTACCGGATCGTCAGCAACCTGTATATCGACCTTCTCCGGAAGCGCCCCCGGTCCCGGGTGGAGTCGCTCGACGTGCCGATGGACACTCCGCGCGGTGAAGTGCTGCGGGAGTTCCCCGACAGCACCTCGAGCCCGGAAGCGATCTTGGAGCGGGAACACCTCGACGGCGCGATCCAGCGCGCGTTGGGAACGCTCAGCGAGGAGCTCAGGTTGGTCGTGGTGCTGAGTGATATCGAAGGGTTTGCGTACGAGGAGATCGCCGCGATCCTGCGCGTGCCGCTCGGGACGGTGAAGTCCCGCCTGCATCGGGCGCGGCAGATTCTCCAGCAGCGGTTGGCGCCGTACATCGAGGCCCGGAAGCGAGGATGGGAGGGATGAAGCTCAATCATCACCGCGCGGGGCACCTCCTCTCGCCGTACCTTGACGGCGAGCTGCTCCCCCAGGAAGCGGTCGCGGTCCAGGACCACCTCCTGGAGTGTGCCGTGTGCCGCGCGGCCTATGATCGTCTCCGCGCCACCAAGACGCTCCTGGGCGAGCTGCCGGTCGCGGAGCCCCCGGCCGAGTTCTGGACTACCCTGCGGGCGCCCCGGGGGTCCTGGTTCCCACTAAGGACGCCGCTCCCGCTGCGCTGGCCGGCGCTTCGCCGCCGGGTCGCATGGGTCGCCGCCGCGGGGATTGTGGTGCTCGCCCTGGCTCTGGCCCCGTGGATCAAAGGCAGCGTGGACCGGCTGCACGCCGCCGAGATCGGGGTGGATCTGTACGTTCGCGAGCACGCGCTCCAGATGAGCACCCAGCCGTTGACCGATCGGGCGTTTCTCGGCGTGGTCGCAGGCGACTCGGACCTGGTGCTCGTGGGGGAGTCGGCTCGCCCCGGGGAGACGGCGCCATGATCCTGGCCCGCATGAGCCGCGCGCTCGCGATCTCAGCGGTGCTCGTTCTTGTGGCGGCGGAGGTGAACTTTGCCGCGCCCCCGGGCCCTCCCGCGCTCGCGCCCGCGCGGATCTTGCAGCTGGCGCTCGACGCTCCCCGCCTCGTGGACTACGAGGGGACGAAGGTGGTGACCGCGCTCAGGGGAGGGCGGATGGAGACGATCACGGTCGCGGAGTCTCACAAGCGGCCCGACTCGATCCGTCTGGAGTACCTCTCGCCGGAGGATCTGGCCGGCCGGCTGATCGTGGACAACGGCGCGGTGACCTGGCACTACGAGCCCCGGCTGAACATGGCGTTCGAGGGACCCACTCTTGAGGGCGGCGTCTTGAGCCGGGATCTCACCATGCTGCTGCGCAACTACCGAGTGACCGCGCTCGGCGTCGAGGACGTGATCGGGCGCCAGGCCTATGTCATCGCCCTCGATCCCGTCAAGTCCGGGGTGCGGCGCCAGCTGTGGGTGGATCGCGCCACCGGGACCGTGCTGCGCAGCGAGGAACGGGATCCGTCGCGGGGCGTAATCCTCAGCACCTACTTTTCGCGCATCAGCTTCAGCCTGAATCAGCCAGAGGCGTACTTCCAGTTTCGGATGCCGGCCGGGGCTAGGCTGTTCAAGATGTTTGCGACCGAGGCGGGCTCGACGAGCCCGGCCGCTCTCCAGGCCCGGGTGCGGTTCCCGGTGCTCATCCCTCCCGTGCTCCCCGAGGGGTACACGTTCCGGGGCGGGGCGCTGAGCCGGTTCGGGAGCCTCGAATCGGTGTACCTCCGCTACAGCAACGGCGGCAACCTCATCTCGTTCTTTGAGGCGCCTGCGGGATCGATCGGATGGCCGTCGGCAGGGCAGCGGACCACGGTCGAAGGGCGGCCGGCGCGGCTCGTCGATCTCGGATACTTTCGGGTGTTGATCTGGGAGCAGCGTGGCCTCCGCGTGACAGCGGTGGGCACGGCTCCGACCGAGACGCTGCTGACCGTGGCCGGACACATCGCCGCCGGGCGGGAGCAGGCGCTGGTCCACGACGTCTCGACCAGGATCCAGAGTGATCCCACGACGGTCAGCAAGCTCCGTGGTGAGGGGCTGACCTTTCCCGAAGTCGCGCGGACGATCGTGCTCTCCCAGCGGCTCGGCACGGATCTGCCCACCACCGTTCGGTTCGTCCGAGGGAGCATGACCGCGACCGACCTGGCCGGCAAGTTGGGGATGCGGCCGGAGACGCTCCAGAAGACAGTGGAGCAGGCCGCCGGTGAGCTCAAGGGCATTCCCGCGCTTAAGCCACCGCGTTGACCGATCCGGGGGCGTCATGTCGGCGCCCCCTCGCCGGCCGGCGCGCCGCCCGAGGAACCTTTTCGCGCCTCTGCCACGTTACTCTAGACATGACGCGGTCCTTCGCACGACGCCATGCTGCGCTCGCCGGGCTCCTCGCCGTGCTGGTCACCGGTCCGCTGGTCACCGCGGCCTCGGTTGCCGGAACGCCGGCACCGCTTTCCAAGGGTTGGGGCTGGATGCTCGCCGCCGGGACCGTCTCCGGCGTGGATCCCAACGCCCGCACGGCAACGCTGGCGATCGCTGGGCAGGGCCGGCTCGAGACGTCTGAAGGCGGAGGCAACTGGCGCCGCCAGTTGGTGACCGGTTCTCAGCTCGTGCACCTGCTGCCGGAGACGGTGATCGCGGACGGCGGCGACGAACCCGCGACGCTTGCGGCGATTCACCCCGGCGCTCCCGCCTCGGTGTGGGGGGTCGTGAAACCGGATGCCTCCGTGCTCGGGCTCAAGGTTCTGATGACGCCCCCAGTTCCCCGTCAGTCGCCCGCGTTCTCCCTCACCACGTCACGGCCGGGTGGCGTGTCGGGAGCGGTGCTCCGCTCGTCGGGCGGGATGCTCGAGCTGGTGAGCGCCCAGGGAGCCCGCCGGAGCGTCATCGTGACCGGGGCCACGACCGTGCGGAAGGCGTCCGGGATCGTCACAGCGGCCATGATCGCGCCGTACGATGTCGTGCGGGTAGACGGGGCGGTCAACGCCGACGGCAGCGTCGCGGCGACTCGCATCGAGGTGGAGCTGGAGGCGGCCGCTGCCGCGAAGGTGTCCGGCCCGTTGGATCAGGTCTTTCAGGAGCTCGAAGGCCTGGTCGTGGGCGGCGTGCTGGTCCCGATTCCCACGGGGTGCTACTTCATCAAGGGATCCGGGCCCGGGGCGTTCAAGCAGTTGACGCCCGGACAACCGGTGACCGTGTACGGCGTGCCGATCTCCGCCGGGACCGCATTCGTGGGCCTGCGCGCGCGCGTCATCGTCTGGCGGTAGACGCTCGGAACGTTCTCTCACGGGTGGTGCGCTCGTGGAGATCCGCGTCCTACAGAGGCAGATCGAGGCCACGTTCGGGACGCGCGATCGATCCCGAGGCGCCGATGGGACGTTTCGTCGCCTCGTCGAGGAAGTCGGGGAGGTGGCCAAGGCGCTCCGCGCCGCGGATCGATCCGCGCTCACCCTCGAACTTGCCGATGTCGTCGCGTGGACTCTGAGCGTGGCGGCGTTGCACGGGATCGATCTGGACGGCGCGCTCGAGCGGTTCAGCCGAGGATGCCCGCGCTGCGGCGCGTCCCCCTGTCGCTGTCCCGCCGATCCCGGCGTCCTCTGACCCCGGCGCGTGCCTCACGAATCCCGAGGAGCGAAGAGCAGGAGCATGTCCCGCACGAGAGACGCGGCGATGACCGGGGTGCGCCCTCCGGGATCCCAGGGTGGGGCCACCTCGACGATGTCCATCCCGACAATGTGGTGGCCGCTCAGGCTGCGCAGCGCGGCGAAGAGCTCGGGATACACCGCCCCGTCCGGTTCAGGGTTGCCGGTTCCCGGTGCCACCGACGGATCGAGCACGTCGATATCGACGCTGAGATACAGCGGCCGCGACCGAAGCGTCGCCAGCAATGGGTCCGGAAGGGACACTCCGCGGGACACGTGCAGGCTGCGCGACCGCGCGAGAGCGAACTCCTCCCGGGTTCCCGCGCGGATCCCCAACTGCACGAGCGGGCATCCTTCGTCCAGGATCCGGCGCATCACCGTCGCATGGCCGATGGGGTGTCCCTGATACGCGTCTCGCAGGTCGGTGTGTGCATCCCACTGGATGACGACGAGGTCATGGTGGCGCGCGATCAGGGCCTGGACCGCGCCCAGCGTGATCGTGTGCTCGCCCCCCAGCAGGAACGGGAGGCCGGGGCCGAGGTGGCGGCGGATCGCCCGGACCATGGCTGCGGGATCGAGGGTTTCCAGTTGAAGGTCGCCGCCGTCGACGAACGGCAGGTGCTCGAGGTCGCGGTCGATGAGGGGACTGTACGTCTCGATGCTCTCCGACGCCCAACGGATCGCCGTCGGGCCCCACCGGCTGCCCCTGCGAAACGACGAGGTCGCATCGTAGGGAACGCCGATGAGCGTGGGGGCGGGCCCGGGCACCTCCCCGGGAGCGCGCGAGGCCAGGAAGGTCACTCGGCCTCGATGTCGCCCCGCAGGTACGGAGGCAGGTCGAACGCAGCGTGGTGCCTGGAGGGCGTGTAGTATTTGAGCGCGAATCCCGCCACCCGCCGTGCGATGTCGACGTCCCGAACCCGCGCCGGGTCGGGCGCCAGACTTCCGATCGTGAACGACCAGAGGACGCCGGGGTACGCCATCACCGTCGCGACACACGTCCGGATGACAGGAAACGACGGACGCAGATGCCGCCGTACCATCCGGACCAGTTCCTGCTGATACACCGCGGACCCGGATTGCGCGACCACCATGCCGTCGGGTCCGAGACGGCGCGCCACCTGGGCGTAGAACTCCTCCGCGAACAGCCCGATCGCAGGGCCTTCGGGGTCGGTGGAGTCGATCAGCACCACATCGAACTGGTCGGTGGTCTCGCGCACGTACGCGATCCCGTCGCCGATCACGAGCGCAGTGCGGGGATCCTCGAAGGCGCGGCCGCAGATCGCCGGGAGGTACTCCCGACCTGCCCGGATCACTGCTTCATCGATCTCGACCATCGTGACCCGCTCGACCGGGTGCTTGAGGACTTCCTCGAGCAGCCCGCCATCGCCCCCGCCAATAATGAGGACGTGCCGGGGGGCCGGATGCGTGCACAGAGCCGGGTGGGCCAGCATCTCGTGGTATACGAATTCGTCACCCTCGGTCGTTTGCACGGCGCCATCGAGGACGAGCATCCGGCCGAACAGCGGGCTTTCGTAGACCTCGAGGTACTGGAACGGCGTGCGTTCCTCGTGGATCCTCCGGGTGACCCGGAACGCGGCGGTGACGTCCACCGCGCCCTGATCGACGATCCACGCCCCTTTCATCGGGGGAGGCCGGTCGAGGTCGGCCAGAACAGCGCCACCGCGACCGCGCATCCGGCCCGTTCCACCGTGTGCTCTGCCACGGTCGTGATCAGCTCGTCCAACACGAGTCCGCGAATGCGAAACCCCTCTTCGAGCATGCGGCGCACGGCCCCGTCCACGTCTGCGCCGGAGGTGTGCGCCGTGTGCTCCATGATCACCCCGTACCGTTCGCGAGAGATCCCGACACCGATTGCAGCGGCGATGCGATCCCCGGCCCGGGAGCTCGCGATGCGCGCGTACACTGCGGGGAGGAGCAGCCCTGGGGGATACCGGGGCAGATCGATGACCCGTGCGCCGGGGGGCATGATGCTTGTGACGCGGATGAAGTTGATGTCGGCGACGCCGGCGTCCTGGAGCGCCCGGTCGAACGCATTGAGTTCCGTGGTGCCCTCGCCGTGTCCGGCGACGAGTGAGACGGCTTTCGGGGACTGCCACATGCGGCTAGATATTCCACCAGGTGGGGAGAAGACCTTGTGCCCGCGGCCCGTGCCGTAGTCCCGCGTTGGGAGGGGATAGCCCCCGGCCCGGTCGAACACCATCGGTTACGGTGGGCGCGGGCGGTCCAGGGAGTGGTGGGGTGACGGCCGGAGCTGACGACGCGCTGCTCACGGTCGAGCGCGTCTCGCTGGAATTTGGCGGCCTCGCGGTCCTCCACGACGTTTCCCTCGAGATCCGGCCCCGCGAGCGGCTCGCCGTGATCGGGCCCAACGGAGCCGGGAAAACCAGCCTGCTCAACTGCATCAACGGCTTCTATCATCCCAGCGCCGGCGGGATCGTGTACCGAGACCACGACATCACCCGCGCGGCCCCGCACGAGATCGCTCGGCTCGGTGTCGGCCGCACGTTCCAAAACATCGAGCTCTTCACGGGCGCGACCGTGCTCGACAACCTGCTCTTGGCCCGTCACCGCCACATCCGGTACGGCGTGCTCGCCGCCGCGCTGTACTACGGGCGCGCGCAGGCCGAGGAGACCGTCCATCGGGCCCGGGTCGAGGAGGTCATCGACTTTCTCGAGCTCGAGCCGATCCGCCACGCGATCGTCGGCGGATTGCCCTACGGCCAGCGCAAGCGCGTCGAACTGGGACGGGCGCTCGCGACCGATCCGGAACTCCTCCTGCTCGACGAGCCGATGGCCGGGATGACGATTCAAGAGAAACAGGACATGGTCCGGTTCGTCGTCGACGCGAACGAGGCGCTCGGCATCACGATCCTGCTGATCGAGCACGATATGGGCGTCGTCATGGACGTGGCCCACCGGGTCTGTGTCCTGGACTTCGGCGATGTGATCGGTGAAGGGACGCCGGACGCCATCCGGTCGAACGCCCGGGTGGTGCGGGCGTACTTGGGCGAGGAGGTCGTCCGGTGACGCCCGCGATGGGCGATTCGTTGGGGCTGACGCTTCCCCAACTCCTGGCCGCCCGCGCGGCGGGACCGGAGGGTGGACGCATCGCGCTCCGCTACAAGGATCGAGGCATCTGGCAGGAGTTCACGTGGCAGGACTACCAGGCGCAGGCCCGCGCGTTTGGGTTGGGGCTCGTGGCGCTGGGCCTCGCGCCGGGCGAGAAGGTCGCGATCCTGAGCGAGAACCGGCCAGAGTGGCTGGTGGCCGAGGTCGGGACGTGCGCCGTCGGAGGGATCGCGGTGGGCGTGTACCAGGACGCCATCGCCCGGGAGATCGGGTACGTCGTCGATCACGCCGATGCGACCTATGTCGTCGCCGAGGACCAGGAGCAACTGGACAAGATCCTGGACGTCCGAGCCGCGCTCCCGAAGGTGCGGAAGATCATTACGGTGGATCCCAAGGGGATGCACCGCGTGCACGATCGCGACGTCATGCGGTTCCCCGACGTGGTCGACCTGGGCCGGCGGTATGACCGCGATCATCCTGGCGTGTTCGAGGAATGCCTCCAGAGCGGCAAGCCGGAGGACATCGCCAACATCGTGTACACCTCCGGCACGACGGGGGCCCCAAAGGGGGCGATGCTCACCCACCGGAGCCTGATCAACATGGCGGTCACCTTTGCCGCCGTGGATCCGGTGCGTCCGAGCGACCAGCTGTTTTCGTACCTCCCCCTGCCGTGGATCGGGGAGCTCGCCATGGCCGTCGCCACAGCGCTCGCGTTCGGGGTGACCGTGAACTTTCCGGAGGAGGTCGAGACGACGCGCAGCGACGGCCGGGAGATCGGGGCCCACGTCCTCTTCGCACCGCCCCGGCTCTGGGAGGCGCTGACCAGCCAGGTCCAGGTCAAGATCATGGACACCACCCCGTTCAAGCGGGCCGCCTACCGCCTGGCGTTGCGGTGGGGGTATCGGGTCGCCGACAAGCGCCTGCGGCGAGAGCGGTTGACCATCATCGACCGCTGCCTGTACTCGCTCGGGTATCTGCTGGCGTTTCGGGCGGTCCTGGACGACATGGCGATGCTGCGCATCCGCCACGCGTACACCGGCGGCGCGGCGCTGGGGCCGGACACGTTCCGGTTCCTCCGCGCCCTCGGGCTCAACATCAAGCAGCTGTACGGGCAGACCGAGATCGCCGGATACAGTTGCGTGCACCGGGACGACGATGTCCGGTTCGAGACGGTCGGCCGTCCCACGCCGGGGGTGGAGGTCCGCATCTCGCCCGAGGGCGAGATCCTCGAGCGCAGCGACAGTGTATTTCTCGGCTACTATAAGGACCCCCACGCCACGCGTGAGGCGCTGGCGGACGGATGGCTGCACACCGGGGACGCCGGATACTTGACCGAAGACGGGCACGTGGTGGTGATCGACCGCCTGGCCGATGTGATGCGCCTGGCCGACGGGACGTTGTTCTCTCCGCAGTTCATCGAGAACAAGTTGAAATTCAGCCCGTTCGTTCGCGAGGCGGTCGTGGTCGGTCACGGCCGCCCGTTTGTCACCGCCATCCTGAACATCGACCTGGCGGTCGTGGGCAAGTGGGCCGAGGACCGGCAGATCGCCCACACCACCTACACCGACCTCTCCCAGAAGCCCGAGGTCTACACGCTGATTGCCGATGAGGCGCGCCGCGCGAACGAGACGCTGCCCAGCGCCGCCCGGATCCGGCGATTCGTCCTTCTCTATAAGGAATTGGATGCCGACGATGGCGAGCTGACCCGCACGCGCAAGGTCCGGCGCCGCGTGATCGCCGAGCGCTACGCCGATCTCATCGAGGCGCTGTACGGAGGCCGCCCCGACCGCGTCTCCGTGCGGGCGACGATCACCTACCAGGACGGGACGACGGCGGTGGTGGAAACTGCGGTGCGCGTGGTGGAGGTGCCTGTGTCGTGACGATCCTCCTACAGCTTGTCGTCACCGGGGTTGTGGTGGGCATGGTGTACGCTTTGGCGGCGCTCGGGTTCGTGCTGATCTACAAGGCCAGCCGCGTGATCAACTTCGCGCAGGGGTACTTCCTCGCGCTCGGCGCGTTCGGGGCCCTGGCGATCGCGCAGCTCACCCATCTTCCATTCATCCTCGCCGTGATCGCGAGCATCGCCGCGAGCGCGCTCCTCGGCCTGCTCGTTGAGCGAATCCTGCTGCGGCCGATGATCGGGGAGCCGGTGATTGCGGTGATCATGGTCACGATCGGCCTGGCCGCCGTGCTCCGCGGCGGGATCGTGCTGGTGTGGGGCGCCGGGAACTTCGGGTTCCCGCAGGTGCTTCCCGAGGCGCCGCTGACGCTGGGTCCGCTGATCGTGTCCCCCGTGCACCTCGGCGCGCTTGGTATCTCACTCGCATTCCTGGCGGTGTTTGCGTTCTTCTTCCGCAACACCACGCTGGGGGTGGCGATGCGCGCGGTGGCCGACGACCAGCAGGCGGCGCAGTCGCTCGGGGTCAGCGTCCGCCGCATCTTCGCCGTGTCGTGGGCGATCGCGGCGGGCGTCGCCGCGGTGGCCGGCGTGGTCGTGAGCAGCCTCAACGGATTGAACGCCGATGCGCTGAGTTTCATCGGCCTCAAAGTGTTTCCGGCGGTGATCCTGGGGGGACTCGATAGTGTCCCGGGCGCGGTGGTCGGCGGGGTGGCGATCGGGGTGCTCGAGAACCTGGCCGGCGGGTACCTCGACCCCCTCGTGGGCGGCGGGACGAAAGAGGTGGCGCCGTTTGTGGTCCTGGTGCTCGTGTTGATGCTGCGGCCCTATGGGCTGTTCGGTACCGTGGAGATCGAGCGTGTGTGACCTGGGCCGACCGCCCAAGACGCGCACATGAGCACGCGCACATGAGGACGCGCGCGTGAGGAGATTCGTCTTCTCCGACTGCGGGGACTTCAAGACCCGGTACGAACAGGAAGCCGCGCTGTTTCCGAACGATGTGGGCCGTCTCGCCCTCTGCGTCGCGCTCGTCATCTGGTTTCTGGCTATACCCGCCCTCGCGGGACCGTATCTGCTGTCCATCGTCAACCTGACCGGGGTCGCGATCATCGGCGCTACGGGATTGAACCTGTTAACGGGCTACACTGGCCAGATCACAATTGGGCACGGCGCGTTCATGGGGGTCGGCGCCTATACGGCGGCGATCCTGGCCGCGCGGGTCCATCTGCCTTTCCTCGTCGTAATCCCCCTCGCCGGGCTGGTCACGGCCGGGGTGGGGGCGTTCTTCGGCATCCCGTCCCTCCGGCTCAAGGGCCTGTACCTGGCGATCGCCACGCTCGCGGCGCAGTTCATCCTCGAGTATGTGTTCCTCCACTGGGACTGGTTGACCCGGGGTACCTCGGGCTTCCCCGTTCCTACCGCGAGGATCGGCCGGTGGGCGGTGGTCGGAGAGCGCCCATTCTTCTGGGTGATCGGGGCCGGAGTCGTGCTGATCACGTGGCTCAATCTCAACCTCCTGAGAACCCGCGTCGGCCGGGCCTTCGTGGCGATCCGGGACAACGATCGGGCGGCGTCCGCGATCGGGATCCCTCTATTCGGCTACAAACTGCAGGCGTTTTTCCTCAGCGCCTTCATGGTCGGCGTGGCCGGAGCGCTGTACGCGTACTACATCGGCGTCGTGACGCCGGGCAGGTTCAGCCTGGAGCTGTCGATCGATTATCTCGCGATGGGGATCGTGGGCGGGCTCGGCACCGCCCTCGGCCCGATCTATGGGGCGGTGGTGATCACGGTGCTCCCGGAGATTCTGCGGTCTCTCAGCCAGGCGCTGAGCGGTGTGTTTCCGAACATCACCACCGCCCTCAATGCCCTGCGGGACGTGGTCTTTGGGATCGTCATCATCGCCTTCCTGATCTTCGAACCCGAAGGATTGGCGGACCGATGGCGGGTGCTGCGCGCATACTTCAAGCAATGGCCGTTCGCGTACTGAGATCGTTGTGGCCGGACCGCCGCCGGAGCCGGGGTCCGAGACCCTGAGGGAGGTGGGAAGCATGAGACGACGCGAGGTGCTCACCGCAGTGGGGGGAGCGGCGGCCGTCCTGATCACCCGATCGTGGAAGGCGTCGGCGCAGGCGCAGGCGGTGAAGTTGGGCGCGCTGTTCGACATTACCGGAGCCACGGGTGACATCGGCGCCCACTACGCCGACGGCTTTCGCGACTACATTCGTTGGACCAACGAGCACGGCGGCATTCGGAACGGGATGAAAGTGGACCTGCTCTTTACCGACTATCAGTACAAGCCGGATCAGGCCATCGCCTTCGTCAAGAAGCTGGCGGAGCAGGACCAGGTGCCGGCGATCAGCGGCTGGGGAACGGGGGACTCGATCCTCATGAAACCCCAAATCGAGAGCGCCGGTGTCCCGTACATCCCGGCGAGTTTTCACGCCGGCCTGCTTGACCCGCCGAACGAGTGGATCTGGCTGATCGGGCCGTCCTACACCGACCACATGAAGGCATTGCTCGATTACATCAAGCGGACGCACAAGGGCATCGGGAAGGCGAGGGTGGCGCTCTGCGTCAACAACTCGGACTTCGGCCGGTCGCCGGTCGGGCCGGCGAAGGAGTACGGCCCGAAGATCGGCATCGACATCGTCGGCGTCGAGGAAGTGGCCGCCGGAACTATTGACGCCACGAGCCAGCTGCTGAACTTGAAGCGCTTCGCCCCGACCCACATCATCAACCAGAACGTGGCGCGTCCCTCTGCGATCGTGATCCGCGATTCGCGGAAACTGGGGATCAACGCGCAGGTCTTGGGGATCCACTACACCGGGGACGAGCTGCTGTTCGAACTGGCCGGGGATGCGGTGGACGGGGTCATCGCGAGTTCGTTCGTCAGCAACTGGTTCGAAAAGGTCCCAGGCATGACTCAGGTCCAGCAGATCAATGCAGCGTATCATCCCGACGCCAAGGTCCGACCGCTCCACTACACGCAGGGGATCGTCCACGCCATGGTGTGGGTGGAGATCTTCAAGCGCGCGCAAACGGTGGACCGGGCCGGGATCGCCAAGGTGCTGAACGGGGGGTTCAGCATGACGACCGGGGGGCTGACGGCTCCGATCACGTATGGGAAGGACGACCGGAAAGGCGCGGATGGGATCAAGCTCTTCCGGGCCGATATCAAGACGAAACAGTTCAAGCCCATTACGGATTGGTACGAGGCGCCGGCGTGACCCCGGCGCGTGCCCCGGCCGAGGCGCCGGGGATGTCGGCAGGCGGGGACGGGTCCGCGGGGCGCGATCCAGCGGAACCGCTCCTCGTCAACAACATCGAGGTCGTGTACCATGACGTGATCCAAGTACTGAAAGGCGTGTCGCTCAGCGTCGCGCAGGCGCGGATCGTTGCGCTCCTCGGGACGAACGGCGCCGGAAAGACGACGACGCTACGGGCGATCTCCGGGCTGCTCAAGACCGAGGACGGCCGCATTCGGGACGGCACGATCACCTACGCCGGGATGCGGATCGACGGTCTCCCGCCCGAGACGATCGTCCGGCGTGGGATTGTCCAGGTGCTGGAAGGCCGGCGGGTGTTCAAGCACCTCACCGTGGAAGAGAACCTCAGGGTGGGGGCGGTGGTGAGCGCGGACGCGTTTCCCGAACGGCGGGACCTCGTCTATAGCTACTTCCCCGCACTCGAGCGCCACGCCCGCCGCCTCGCCGGGTACCTGTCCGGGGGTGAGCAGCAGATGATCGCGATCGGCCGGGCGCTCGTTGCCCGGGCGCGGCTCCTGCTCCTCGATGAACCGTCGCTCGGGCTCTCGCCTCGCCTGGTGGAGGAGATCTTCGGCATCATCCGGCGGCTCCGGGATGAACAGGGGATCACGGTGCTCCTGGTGGAGCAGAACGCCCGCCAGGCGCTCGGGATCGCGGACTACGGGTACGTGATGGAGGGCGGCAAGATCGTCATGGAGGGAACCGCGGGCGCGCTCCTGGGCAACCCCGACATCAAAGAGTTCTACCTCGGGCTCACGGAGGCGGGGATCCGCCGCGACTACGGCGCGTTCAAGTACTATCGGAGGCGCAAGCGCTGGCTGTAGACCGCACGGATGCACTTTACGAGGCGAGCGAAGGGGCCTCCCCCGAGGCTCGCCTGCGACGGCAAACGGAGCGCCTCCGCGCCGCGGTGGCCGCGGCGGAGAACGCCCCGGGGATGCGCGAACGCTTACGGACTAGCGCGCTCGCGCCCCAAGACGTAGTCGGCATCGAGTCACTGCGGCGCCTTCCCGTGTTACGCAAGGAGGCGTTGCCGGCCACGCAGGCGGCCGCCCTCCCGTTTGGCGGCCTGTTGGAGGTCCCCACCGGAGATCTCCGGCGCATCTATGTCTCGCCCGGCCCGATCTACGATCCCGAGGCACGCGGGAGGGATCCTTGGGGGCTGGCGCCGGCGGTGCATGCCGCCGGCTTCCGCCGCGGGGATATCGTGTTGGTCACCTTTGCCTTTCACCTGACCCCGGCCGGCCACATGATAGATAGTGCTCTAGAGATGCTCGAGTGCGTGACCGTCCCGGGCGGAGTCGGAAACACCGAGGTTCAGGCTCGGGCCCTCACCGACCTGCACGTGACGGGTGTGATCGGAACGCCGAGCTTCGTGCTGACGCTTCTTGAGCGGGCGGCGGCCCAAGCCTCGCGCGCGTCCGTCGAGGTGGCGCTGGTCTCGGGGGAGTACCTCACTGCCGGCCAGCGCCGGAGGGCGCATGAGGAATTTGGTGTCCGCCTGACCCAAGCGTACGCGACGGCGGACGTCGGGTTAATCGCGTACGAGTGCCCGGTGCAGCAGGGGCTGCACGTCGCCGACCGCGTCGCGGTGGAGGTGCTGGACCCGGAGAGCGGCGAGCCGGTGGCCCCGGAGACCCCCGGCGAGGTGGTCGTCTCGCTCCTCGAGCCCCCGTATGCGCTGCTTCGGTTCGCCACCGGAGACCTCGCCGCGTGGTCGCGCGCCCCCTGTCGATGCGGCCGCACCACTCCGCTGCTTGCCGGGATCCTGGGCCGCGTCGGCGATGCGGTGAAGATCCGTGGTCTCTTTGTCCATCCGGCCGAGGCCGACCGGGTCATCCTGGGGTTCCCCGAGGTCGCCCGGTACCAGATCGTGGTGAGCCGGCCTGGCGGGCGCGACGAGGCGCGCCTCCTGCTGGATCT
>DASSXJ010000153.1 GCA_035703895.1 bacterium
CGCCTCGACCGCCGCAACGACGCCGAGCCCGCCGTCGAAGATCCCTCCGTTGGGGACGGTGTCGAGGTGCGAGCCGGCGGCGACCGGCGGAAGCGCGTTCCCGGTCCCCGGAACGACGCCAAAGAGATTCCCCCACCGGTCCACGCCCACGTCGGCGCCGGCCTCGCGCATCCACCCCGCGGCGAGGCGTCCGGCCTCGGCGTGCTCGTGCCGGTAGGACAGGCGCGTGACGCCGCCCTCGGTCGTGCGGCCGACGTGTCCGAGTTCAGTCACGCGCGCCTTGAGCCTGTCCTCACGAATCCTGACCGGGGAGATGCGGCACCTCCTGATCAGCGCGTCCGCGGGTCCCAGATCTCCCGGAGGCCATCGCCCGCGACATTCACCGCAAACACCGTGATGGCGATCGCCAGGCCCGGCCAGAACGACAACCACGGCGCCTGGGTGAGATATTGCTGGGCGGCGTTCAGCATCGCGCCCCACGATGGAGTGGGAGGCTGCGTGCCCAGCCCGAGAAAGCTCAACGTGGCCTCGGTGATGATCGCCCCGGCGACGTTGAGCGACCCCTGCACGACGATCGGGGCGAGACTGTTGGGCAACAGGTGGCGCCAGATGATCCGCCGGTCGGCCGCGCCCAAGGCCCGAGCGGCGTCCACGTACTCCCGCTCCCGCTCGGTGAGCACCTGCGCGCGCATGATCCGCATGAACACCGGCGTGAGCACGACCGCGATCGCGACCATCGCTTTGGCGAGCCCCGGTCCGAGGACCGCGGCGACGGCGAGCGCCAGGATGAGCGGAGGAAACGACAGCATCGCATCGGTCAGCCGCATGAGGAGATCGTCTAGACGGCCGCGGTAGAATCCCGCCACGATCCCCAGCGGCAACCCGGCGGCGATGGCCAGGCCGACCGAGACGATGCCGGCCTCGAGCGAGGCCCGGGATCCGAAGATGATCCGGCTCAAGACGTCGCGGCCCAACTCGTCCGTGCCCAACAAGTGGCGCGGGCCGGAAGGCTGAAGGTACGCGGTGAAGTCGGTCTTGACCGGAGAAGCGGGGGCGATCCACGGCGCGAGCAGCGCCATGAAGACGATCACGAGGAACAGGAGGAACCCCACGAGGGCCAGCCGGTTGCGGGCGAACCGGCGCACGAGGTGCTTGACGCCGCGCCGCTCGACGGCGCGCCGCCCGACGCTGGGGATCGCCTCAACGGCGACGGTCACGGCCGGGCTCCGGCCAGCTTGATACGCGGGTCGATGAGGGAGTACACGACGTCCACCAGGAGGTTGATCAAGAGGATCGAGAACGCGCTGAACAGCACGACGCCTTCGAGCATTTGATAGTCGCGGCCGTAGATCGACTCCACCGCCAGCCGGCCGAGCCCCGGGAGCGCGAAGATCGACTCGGTGATGACGGCGCCCCCCAGCAGCGTGCCCAATTGGATCCCCATCACGGTGATGACGGGGATCACCGCGTTCCGAAGCGCGTGCCGGATGAGCACGACCCGCGCGCCGAGCCCCTTGGCGCTCGCAGTTCGCACGTAGTCCGCGCCCAACACCTCCAGCATGCTGCTGCGCAGCTGCCGCATCACGACGGCGGCGAGCACGACGCCTAAGACGAAGGCCGGCATCACGATCGTCCTGAGGTTGCGGCCGAGGTCTTGGGCAGGCGAGACGTACCCCGACGCCGGAAGCCAGCGCAGGTTGACGGCGAACAGGTAGATCAGCATGATGCCGAGCCAGAAGTTCGGAATGCTGAGCCCGGTCAGCGCCACCGCGGAGGCGGAGTAGTCCACGACCGTCCGCCGGCGCCACGCCGCGAGCACCCCGGCGGGGATCGCGATCGTCCAGGCGATCAATAGCGCCCCCGCGGCGAGCTCGGCGGTGACCGGGACCTTCTGGAGCAGTGTGGGCAGGACTTTGCGGTTGTCCTTGAATGAATGGCCGAAGTCGCCGCGAACCAGGCCGCCCGCCCAGCGCAGGTACTGGACGTAGAGCGGCCGGTCCAGTCCCATCTCGTGGCGCAGGACCGCGAGGGCGTCCGGGGGTGCCTCTTCCCCGAGAAAGAGCCGCGCCGCGTCACCCGGCACCAGGTTGATGAGCACGAAGATGATGACGCTGACGAAGAACAGCACCGGGATCATCTGGAGCAGCCGGCGGGCGAGGAACAGGGTCACGGGGACAGCCACACCTTGTGGAACCGCATCATCCCGTCCGGCACCTGGACAAACCCATGCACTCTCGCGGACACGAGCTTGTATTCTTTGGGGAAGTGGGTCCACACGTACGGCATGTCGTCGGCGAGGATCTTCGTCACTTCGCCGTAGGCCCGCTTGCGCTGGCTCATGTCGTTGAGCAGGCGGGCGGCGTCCAGGAGTTCCTGCACCTTGGGGTTGGTGTACCCCCCGAAGTTGAACGACCCGATCCCGGACTGAGTGACGTGGGGGTAAATATCGAAGTCCGGGTCCGGCCGCCCGCTCCAGCCAATCTGCCCCGCCTGATGCTGCAGGCGCGCCATCGTGTCCAGCATCGCCCCGAATTCGATCGTCTCGATCTTCATCTGGATGCCCGCCTCGGCGGCCATCGACTGGATCGCTTGGGCGAGGGCCTGATCCTGCTGCCCAGGCAGCGTGAGCATGGTGAACGCGAACCCGTTCGGGCGGCCCGCGGCCTGGAGCTTTTCCTTAGCCAAAGGGAGATTGCGAGACGGGATCTTCCAGCCGGGATCGTACGCCGGGGTCCCGTTCGGGAAGAACGAGAACGCCGGGTACGCCGCTCCCTGCAGCACGACATTTGCGATCACGCTCCGGTCGATCGCCGCGTTGAACGCCTGCCGGAGCAGTTTGCTGTCGAACGGCGGCTTGGTGACGTTCAACCAGACGCCGTACCATTGAAACGCCCCCCGCTCGAGCAATTTGAACCGCGCCCCAGTCTGGGCGGCTTCCTGCGTCAATTGCTTGACCTGGGGCAGCGGAACGATGTTGATGATGTCCACGTCACCCGACTTCAAGTTCGCGACGCGCGCGTTATCGTCGATGATCGGACGGTAGACGATCCGGTCGAGAGACGGCTGTCCCTTCGCCCAGTAATCCGGGGTGCGCTCCAGCGCGATGTGATCCTGTGGGATCTTTTCGACGAACCGAAACGGCCCGGCCCCCACCGGGGCAAGCGCAAAGTTGCCACCCGCCTTCTGAGCGGCGGCGGGAGAGACCATCATCCCGGCGCGATCGGTCAGGACGTAGAGGAGCGGGCTGTAGGGTTTCTCCAGGACGATCTGGACGGTCGCGGAATCGACGGCGACGACGTTCTGGATAGGCCCGATCTCGCTGCGCCGAGCCGAGGGGAACTTGGGGTCCTGCATCCGGTCGAAGTTGTATTTCACGGCCTCGGCGTTGAACGGGGTCCCGTCGTGGAACTTCACCCCTTGCCGGAGCTTGAGCGCCATAGTCTTGCCGTCCGGACTGATCGTCCACGACGTCGCCAGCATCGGGATGATACGCAAGTTCTCGTCGGTGTCGACGAGCTTGTCGTAGAGGCTCTGGAATACCTGTCGGTCGACGGCGGCGGTGGAGCGGTGCGGATCCAGGTTCGGAGGATCACGGTCGAGCGCGGCTCGTAGGGTTCCCCCCTGCCGGCCTCCCTGCGCGAATGCCGCGGCCAGGACGCTGCCGGCGATGACCACGCTCAGGGCGACGACTCCCCATCTGCGCACGGCCGATCCTCCCGGTACGCTCGCGGTCGGGCCGAGCCTCATCACCCCCTCGGCGCGGCGACCCTACTGTCCCAGGCGCACCGTCCGGAACCGCATCATGCCGTCCGGAACGTGGATGAACCCCTGCACCTTGGTGCTGACGAGCTTGTACTCTTTCGCAAAGTACAGCCAGACGTACGGGAGATCATCGGCCAGGATCTGCGTCACTTCCTTATACGCGCGGCGGCGCTGGGTCATGTCGTTCAGGAGCCGAGCGGCGTCGAGCAGCGTCTGCACTCTCGGGTTGGTATATCCGGCGTCGTTGAAGGAGCCGATCCCGGACTGCGTCATGAACGGGTAGATGTCGAAGTCGGGGTCGGGACGGCCGCTCCACCCCAGGAACGCCGCCTGGTGCATCAGCGTATCGGTCTCGTGCAGCAGCGCGCCAAACTCGATGATCTGCAGCTTTACCTGGATCCCCGCATCGGCGGCCATCGATTGGACCGCCTGGCCGATCGCCTGATCCACTTGACTCGGCGTGACGAGCAAATTCATCGAGAACCCGGTCGGGTGTCCCGCGGCCTGCAACTTCTCCTTCGCCAGCTGGATGTTGCGGGGGGGGATCTTCCACGCCGGGTCGAACGCGGGCGTCCCGTTGGGGAAGAACGAGTACGAGGGGTACGCGGCCCCCTGCAGCACCGTGTTCACGATCACGTTTCGGTCGATCGTCGCGTTAAACGCCTGCCGGAGGAGCTTGTTGTCGAACGGCGGCTTGGTCACGTTGAGCCAGATCCCCGACCAGGAGAACGCGCCGTGCTCGAGCAGTTTGAACCGCGCCCCAGGTTGGGCCGCCTCCTGCGCCAGCTGCTTCGCCTGGGGAAGCGGCACGATGTTGATGATATCAACATCTCCCGATTTCAGGTTCGCGATGCGGGCATTGTTGTCCACGATCGCTCGAAAGATGATTCGATCGAGGTACGGCTGCCCTTTCATCCAGTAGTCGGGGTTGCGCTCCAGCGTGACGTGGTCTTGGGGCACCTTCTCGACGAAGCGGAAGGGCCCGGCCCCGACGGGGTGGAGCGCGAAGTTCGTGCCCGCCTTTTGCGCCTCGGCCGGCGAAACCATCATGCCGGCGCGGTCGGTCAGGACGTAGAGCAACGGGCTGTAGGGCTTCTCCAGGCTCAGCGCCACCGTGTAGGGGTCCACGACCGTGACCTTCTGCACCGGTTGGACCTCGGCGCGGCGGGCCGAGGGGAACTTGGGGTCCTGCATGCGGTCGAAGTTGAACTTCACCGCCTCGGCGTTAAACGGGGTCCCGTCGTGAAACTTCACGCCCTGCCGGAGATTGAACGTCACGGTCTTCCCATCGGCACTGATCGTCCACGACGTCGCCAGCATCGGGATGATCTTGAGGTTTTCGTCGGTATCCACGAGCTTGTCGTAAAGGCTTTGATAGACCTGCCGGTCCACCGCCGCCGTGGAGCGATGCGGGTCCATGTTGGGAGGGTCCGAGTCGAGCCCGACGCG
>DASSXJ010000154.1 GCA_035703895.1 bacterium
CCGAGGCCGGAGTTCGAGCCGATCCATTCCCCGACGATCGCGCCGAGCAGGCTCGCGGTGCTCGCGATTCGCAGCGCCGAGAACAGGTACGGGAGCGACGTCGGCCACCGCAGGTACCGGAACACTTCCCACCGGCTGGCCGAGAGGACGTGCATGAGTTCGAGCGCCTGAGGATCTACCGCGGTCAGCCCATCGGCCATGTTCACCAGGGTCGGGAAGAACGTGATGAGGGCCGCGATCGCGATCTTCGGCGCGTATCCGTTGCCGAGAAGGAGGACGAGGATCGGGCTGATCGCGACGATGGGGAGCGTCCGCACGGTCACGGCGAGCGGATAGACGCTCTGGCGGAAGATCCGATTGTGGACAAACCCAACCGCCGCCACGATAGCGATAAGGTTCCCGACGATGAACCCGCCCACGGTTTCGATCAGCGTGGGCCACGTGTTGACGAGAAGCGTGTGCGACTCCGCGCGGAGCGCGTGGACCACCATGAGCGGTGACGGCGCGAGGTAGACCGGTACGTGAAACACGACCACGATGCCCTGCCAGGCGGCCAGCACGGCCAGGAGGGCGGCGACGGAGACGAGCGAGTGTCGCCAACCGGACGGCCGGCGCTTCGCGGGGCGGACGCGACCCCCGGCGCGGCGCGCGCGTGCCTTCGGCTCGATCGCTCCACCGGGCGTGGACGGGGCCGCAGGCAGCGTCACGGATGCTCCAGCGCGTTCCGCAGCGCGGCGGTGAAGTGCGTGAACCGCGGCGTGTCCCGCATCTGCGGTTGGCGGGGGTAGGGGAGATCGATCTCCATGAGCGCGCGGATCTCGGCGGGCCGGGACGAGAAGACCGCGACCCGCGTCGACAGGTACACCGCCTCCGGGATGCTGTGCGTGACGAAGACCACTGTTCGGCGGGTTTCGGTCCAGATCCGGAGGAGCTCCTCGTTGAGCCGGTCCCGCGTGATCGCGTCGAGGGCGCCAAACGGCTCGTCCATGAGAAGGATCGGAGAGTTGTTCATCAACGCCCGGGCGATTGCGACTCGCTGCTGCATCCCGCCGGAGAGCTGCGCCGGCCGTGCCCGCTCAAATCCCTGCAGGCCGACGAGGTCGAGGAGCGCGGGAGGCGACGGGGCATCTGGATGCCGCGCGCCCCACCGTCCGATCCGGAGGGGCAGGGCGACGTTGTCCTCCACGGACAGCCAGGGGAGCAGCACAGGCTGCTGGAACACGATCCCCAGCGCGCGCTCGCGGCGGGCCTGGGCAGGGGATTGGCCCAGGACGGAGATCGTCCCGTTCGTCGGGACCAGGACGTCGGCGATCAGGCGGAGCAAGGTGGATTTGCCGCAGCCCGATGGACCGAGGAGCGACAAAAATTCGCCGTCGGTGACGGTGAGCGAGATGCTCTCGAGGACGCGCAGCGGGGAGCCTCCGTGCTCAAACGCCATGCTGACGCCGTCGACGACAATGGCCGGAGCGCTCACCCGCGCACCCCTTCCCCTCCAGATGATCGGGTACGCGATCTGTTTCTGTGTGGCCGGGGGCGTCACCTCCGCTGGCGCTCCTCCGGAAGGGGTGAGAGGATACCGGTCGGGCGGAGCAGGATCTATCACTCGATCCTGACCGCGAGGAGTGCATGGGAATGGGGCGGATCGACAAGCGATTGCGCGAACTCGGCATTGTTGTTCCGACGATGCCCAAACCTATCGCGAACTACGTTCCCGCCAAGCGCGTCGCTAACATCGTCTACACCGCTGGGCAGGTGTCCGCCGCAAAGGATCGCGAGTACAAAGGGAAGCTCGGTGTCGACTTCAGCATTGAACAAGGCCGGCAGGCGACTCGCGCTTGTGCGATCAACTGTCTCGCCGCAATGCTCACGGTCCTGGATTCGCTCGACAAGGTGAAGCAGCTGGTGCACGTAGGGGGCTTCGTGAACAGCGCCCCGGAGTTTCAGGGTCAGGCGGCGGTCATGAACGGTGCGTCCGATGTGCTCGTCCAGGTGTTCGGAGAAATCGGAACCCACACGCGAACCGCGGTCGGAGTCGCCGGCCTGCCTCTAGGCTACGCAGCCTCCGTATACGTGATAGCTGAGGTCGAATAGGTCGACTGCGTCTTTCTTGCTGAGACGGAGTAGGTACTAGGAAGACTCCGCACGAGTGAGAAACACTGGATTGTATCGGTGCGTCTCTTGGAAGAGGCGAAGGCGATGGATAAGGGTGACCAGAGGCCGTCGGCTAGGATCTTGGACTCAGTCAACGGATTCAAAGTGTCGCAGGCGCTCCATGTCGCCTCGACGCTCAGACTCGCCGATCTCTTGAAGGACGGCCCGCGGAGCAGCGATGACCTCGCCGCAGCGACGGGCACGCATCCGGCTTCCTTATACCGGCTGCTGCGAGCGCTGGCCGCCATCGACGTCTTCCTGGAAGACTCGCACCGCCGCTTCGCGCTGACCCCGCTCGGCGAGTGCTTGCGGTCAGATGCGACAGAACCAGTCGCCCCTTGGGCGGTTTTCATCGGTCAGCCGGAATACTGGCAAGCATGGGGGCATCTTCTCGACAGCGTGCGCACCGGTGAACATGCCTTTCGCCATGTCCACGGCATGAACACGTGGGAGTACTATGCGCGCAATCCAGAGGCAGGAGCAGCTTTTGACGGCGCAATGACGAGTCGCTCCCGCCGCCAAGCCAATGCCGTGCTCAACGCCTGCGATTTCAAACGGTTCGCATGCGTGGTCGACGTGGGAGGCGGGCATGGGCTGCTCCTTTCCGCGATCCTGGCCAACCACCCTCCGCTCCGCGGCGTGCTCTTCGACCAGCCGCATGTCGTGGCCGGCTCCGAACCGGTGCTGCGGGCCGCTGGGGTTGCCGATCGTTGCCAGGTCGTTGGGGGAGACTTCTTCGAGTCCGTCCCGCACGGTGGCGACGCCTACGTATTGAAATTTATCCTCCACGACTGGGAGGACGAGCAAGCGACGGTCATTCTGCGGAACTGCCGCCGCGCAATTGCACCGAACGGGAAACTGCTAGTCATCGAGAGCGAGATCAGCCCGCCGAACGAAGGTGCCACGGGCAAGTTCCTCGATCTGACCATGTTGGTGCATACTGGAGGGCGAGAGCGCACGCGCGAAGAGTGGACGGCCCTTTTTGCCACGGCTGGGTTCCGGATGGTAGGTGCGACGCCGACCGAAGCACAGGCGAGCATCATCGAGGGCGTCCCGGTGTAGCAACGAGCAGAGAACATCAGGCGTCGCTGCCGGGGGCGTCCCTTCGCTGCGAGACCGGCTCGATCACTGCTCGCTTCATGACCTAGATAGACCAGGAAGACTCCGCACGAGTGAGAAACACTGGATTGCATCGGTTCATCTCTTGGAAGGGGCGAAGACAATGGATAAGGGTGACCAGAGGCCGTCGGCTGCGTTTCTGGACTTGATCAACGGCTTCCGTGTATCGCAGGCGATCCACGTCGCCGCGACGCTCGGGATCGCCGACCTCTTGAGGGACGGCCCGCGGAGCTCCGATGAGCTGGCGGCGGCGACCGGTACCCACGCGGGCGCGCTGTACCGGTTGCTGCGCACGCTCGCCGGCGTGGGGGTGTTCCGGGAGGACGTGGACCGCCGCTTCGGCCTGACACCGCTCGGCGAGTGCCTGCGGTCCGACGCGCACGAACCACTGGGTCCGTGGGCCGTGCACATTGGTCAGCCGTATGTGTGGCAGGCGTGGGGGCATCTGCTGGAGAGCGTGCGCACCGGGGAGAACGCCTTCCGCCGCGTCCACGGCGTGAGCGTGTGGGACTACTACGCGCGCAATCCAACGGCGGGAGCCATCTTTGACCGCGCCATGACGGGTCACTCCCGTCTCCAGGCCGATGCCGTGCTCAAGGCCTACGACTTCGGGCGATTCGGGTGCGTGCTGGACGTGGGAGGCGGTCATGGGCTGCTCCTTTCCGCGGTCCTGGCCAAGCACCCGTCGCTCCGCGGCGTGCTCTTCGATCAGCCGCATGTCGTCGTGGGGGCCGAACCCGTGCTGCAGGCGGCCGGGGTTGCCGATCGCTGCCAGGTCGTCGGCGGAGATTTCTTCGAGGCGCTGCCCGATGGCAGTGACGCTCACGTGATGAAGTTTATCCTCCACGACTGGGAGGACGCGCAAGCGACGGCCATTCTGCGGACCTGCCGCCGCGCCATTGCGCCGAACGGGAAGCTGCTGGTCATCGATAGCGAAATTAGCCCGCCGAACGAGGGGGCCCTGGGCAAGCTCCGCGACCTGACCATGTTGGTGCATACCGGAGGACGAGAGCGCACGCGCGAAGAGTGGACGGCTCTCTTTGCCGCGGGCGGGTTCCGGCTGGTGCGTGCGACCCCGACCGAGGCGGGCTTGAGCATCATCGAGGGCGTCCCGACGTAGCGGCAAGCTGGGAAGACCGCGCGTCGAGGTGGAGGCGAGGCTCGTGGAATTTGAATCGTTGCCGACGTTGCGTCCGACGATTCTTGGCACGAAGTACGTGGTGGCGTCCGGCCACTACCTGGCCAGCATGGCGGGGGCGAAGATCCTCGAGCGGGGCGGGAACGTCGTCGACGCGGGTGTCGCCGCCGGACTGTGCATCAATGTACTCCAGCCCGATATGACCAACATCGGCGGCGTCGCACCCATCATCCTGCGGCTCGAGGGGATGCCGGAGGTGGTGACGATCAGCGGCCTTGGGCGCTGGCCCAGGCAGCTTACGCTCGAAGACTACCGGCGGCGGGGAGATGATCTTTCCACGGGCATGGGGAGCGCCGTGGTCCCGGCCGCCCTCGATGCCTGGGTGACGGCCCTCGACCGGTACGGGACGATGACCTTCACCGAGGTGGCGATGCCGGCGATCGAACTGGCCGAGGGCGGATTCCCGGTGAACCGGTTCCTGCACGACAACCTTGGCAAGGCGGCTGAAAAGCTCGCGCAGTGGCCGTCCTCGCGAAGCGTCTTCCTCAGCCGCGGGCGAGCCCCCCGGGTGGGTGAGCGGTTGGTCCAGCCGGAACTCGCCCGTACCCTCAGGATTCTCGGAGAGGTGGAAGCCGGAGTACCGGGCCGGCATGCCGGGTTGCGGGCCGTACGGGATCTTTTCTATAAAGGGGACATCGCGAGACAACTGGTGACGTTTTGTGGGCGAATGGGGGGCTTCCTGACTGCCGAGGACCTGGCGCAGTTTCATGTTCAGGACGAGCCGCCGGTGAGGACCGCGTACCGCGGGTACGAGGTGTACGGCTGCGGCCCGTGGTGCCAGGGCCCGGTCGTCCTCCAAGTTTTAAACATTCTCGAAGGATACGATCTGCCGGCTTACCCACACAACTCTGCGGCCGTGCTGCACCGGATCACGGAGGCGCTCAAGGCGGCGTTTGCAGACCGGCACGGGTATTATGGAGATCCGGAGTTCACGAAGGTCCCGATTCGTGGGCTCCTCTCGAAAGAATACGCTATCGACTGGCGCCGGCGGATCGATCTCACGCGCGCCGCTCCAGGGATGCCGGATCCCGGCGATCCGTGGCCGTATGAGGAGGGCAGGGATCGATCCCTCGCCGCGGGCAGGGTCGCCGCCGTGCCTGGGGCCGAGCCCGCCGACACGAGTTACCTGTGCGTGATGGACTCCGACGGCAACGCCTTTTCGGCGACCCCCAGCGACGGGGTGTTAGATACGCCGCTTGTGCCCGACCTGGGCGTGATCATCTCTCCGAGGGGAAAGCAGTTCTGGCTCGATCCCGACCATCCCAGCTGCGTCGCGCCGGGCAAGCGGCCCCGGCTCACGCCGAACCCCGGTCTCGTCCTGAAGGACGGGCACGTCGCCATCGCCTACGGGACTCCGGGTCTCGACGTCCAACCGCAGGCGATGACGCAGTTTCTAATCAACCTCATCGACTACGGGATGGACGTGCAGGAGGCTATCGAGGCTCCGCGCATCGCGACCTACAGCTTCCCCGCCTCGACGCATCCGCATCCATACCACCCCGGATTGCTGCACGCGGAGAGCCGGATCCCGGCCGACGTCCGCGAACAGCTGGCGCGGATGGGTCACCAGGTCGAGGCGTGGCCCGCCTATATCCCCCAGGCGGGCGGTTTGTGCGCCATCTATAGAAATCGAGACGAGCGGATCCTCGCCGGAGGGGCCGATCCACGTCGCGTGGCCTACGGCGTCGGTTGGTGAGCTATCTCGCGAACCGCGATACGCCAAACGGGGTCAGGTCGATGTCGGACGGGTGTCCGAGCATGAGGTCGGCCGTCACCTTCCCGCTGTAAGGGCCGAGCTGCAGTCCGGTCGGGCCGTGGCCCGTCGCGAGGTACACGCCTCCGATCCCTGGAACCGAGCCGAGGACGGGGAGCCCGTCCTCCGACAGCGGACGGAGGCCGACTCGCATCTCGTGGATCTCCCAGTCGGCGAGACCAGGCGCCACCCGGATCGCCTCGTCGAGCACTTCCCGCACGCCGGCCACGGTCAGGCGAGGATCGAACCCCGAGCCGGTCTCCCTCGTCGCTCCCACGACGACCCGGCTGTCCGGCCAGGGGACCATGTAGTGACCGTGAAAGGCGCTGACAATGGGCCAGTCCGCCGTCGAGACCTGAGGGTTCCGCAGGTGGATGATCTGGCCGCGCTGGGGCGCGACGGGAATCCGGATCCCGAGTTGCTTGCCAAACGCGTTCGACCATGCGCCTCCCGTAATGGCGACGAGCCCCGCCGAAACGGTGTCCTCCCCAATCGCCACGCCGTTGATGCATTGGTTCGTGAGGATCAACCGATCCACGCTCCCCTGCCGCACGCTCAATCCATGGCGCTCGGCCCCCGCCCGCACCGCCCGCGACAGCAGCCTCCCGTCCACGCGGGCGCCGTGGCGGTAGAAGATGGCGCCGTGGACCGCCGCGAGCGGAGGGAACATGCGGTGCGCGTCGGCGGGCGACACCTCGTGGAGATCCTGCTGCGGGGGAGCGCCTCTCTGCTCTCGTCGGTTGAAGATCTGCGCCCGCGCTGCCGCAAACGCCCCGCGCTCATCATCGGTGGCCGCGACGACCAGGAGGCCGCACCGCGCGTATCCCGTCTCGCCCGCATCATCGGCCTCAAGGTGGGCGAGCAGGGTCGAGTAGTACGACACGGCCCGGACGGCGAACTGGACCCACGCATCGGGATCACGCGAGTTTGTCTCCGGCGAGAGGATACCCGCTCCGGCATCGGTCGCCCGTCCAGGGTCCCCTCGGTCGACCAGGAGCGTTTTGGCCCCTCCCCGCACAAGGTGGTACGCTGTGGCGACGCCGAGCAGCCCTCCGCCGATCACGACGGCATCGTACCCTTTTGCGTTTCGTCGAATACTCATCGATGACGAGGGAGGGGGCGGCGCCGGCGGTTGAGGGAGAGCGCCGCGATCGCGGCGAGCACGCCCGCGACCGCCGCGGCAACGGGCACATATCTGGCCCAGGGGACCGGCGCGGTGGCCGGGGGCGCCGCGGCCACAAACACGCCGAGCCTGTCGGTCGGGCCGAAGAGTTGCAGCGAGCCGGCGACGACGTGTGTTTCGAGCGACGTCCAGCCCGACTCCGACAAGCGGAGAAGCATCGTGGCGTGCTTCGGATAGCGGAGCACGGGTGTCGCGGACGTGAGCAGCGCGATTGGGCCCCCGGTATCATACGTGCCTTCCATGCGGTACGCGTTGCCGTCGAACCGCAGGCCTGACGGAGGCGGCGACACGGTCGCCGGATCCAGCGGGGTGATCCGGATGGTGACGGAGGATGCGCCGCCGTGGGGCGCGATCGCGCCGAACCGCAGGATCAGCGCCGCCTGGCCATCGTCGGTGAGCACTGACGATGATTGGGAGCCGGTCGGGGTCAGAGCAACCGTCCCCGACCCCGGCGTCGGCGGTTGGTTGGGCTCGGGGAGGTTCGCCGGTGGGCGGACCCACCGGTACGGCAGAGGGGGCGCCTCGCCTTCGTAGAGGATCTTGGGCGGAACAGCCGGCCAAACGAACGTACCCGCCACGAGATAGGCGACCGAGGCCGCGAGCCCCCACGCCAGCCACCGCCATTGTCCCCCACGTTGCCGTTGAGGGTCCATCCCTAGAGGAGCTGCAGCACGTTCGCGGCCCCATGCGTCAACGCGGGAGCCATCCACCCACCGGTCGCCCACCGCTGCCATCCGAAGATGATGCCTGCCGCCAGATCGAGCGGGAACACACGCACTCCGTACGCGGGAACGTGCACGGCGGCGAAGAGGACGGCGGCCCCGATGATTGCGACCGGGTCCCCGGCCGAGGCCAACCAGCCGTAGACGAGTCGCCTGAAGAAGATCTCCTCTGCGACCGCGGCCACGATCGTCGCGCCGACGGTGAGCGCGGAAAACGGCAGCGGCAGCGGGGTCGTGATTGCCCGTGCCGTCGCAAACGCGAGCACGCCGAGGGCGACGACCGCGATCACACGCGCCGGCCCTCGGTGAGCGTCGCGGCGACCCGGCAGCGGTGCCAGCGCCCCGATCGTGCCGACCGTGATGACCACGAAGGAGGCGCTCCACAAGGCCGGGGGGCGGATCGCCAGCGCCACGCATCCAAGCAGCATGGCCGCCGGCACGAGGAGGAAACCGACGGACTGACCGCGGGCGATCATGAGACACCCTGAGAGTCGTGAGCGGCGCGACGCGCGCTGGTTCGCATTGACGGCATATCGCTGATGGACTATTAGTTTCCGGCGGATTGGGCGAACACCTCTCGCAGGCAAGCGGGGCGTGGATTTCCGCATCCTGCCTGCGTTTGCGGGCGATGCGCCCCATTCGGAGCCGGTCGGCGGTGTTCGGGGTCGGTCGGCCTCATTCGTCCACGTTTTGGCACCAGGAAGGCACCAGCTCATGCGACCCGTTCGTTGGCTAGGTGAGCAACGTATGCGGATCCGAGCTGCGCCCCAGAAGAATACCGGGCCGATCCTACGTTCGTGCCATCATCTGTTTTGCTTCCCACCATTTTAGTGTTTGACGGTGCTCGCTTGTCGATATATTGTAGATATACCGTGGAAATAGTGCTGTAAGATCCAACAAAATCGACTGGCGACCATATATACGATCTTGTCCTTTGCTGACATGGGAGGTCCCGGCACGATGAACGATGAGACTGACTCCCAGTGTCTCTCGCCGCTCGAACAGGCGATTTGGTCTGAAAAGATGAAAGGTGCAAGCTACCTTGAAATCGCCCTGAAGATGTTCCTCTATGAGGCTACTGTCAAGCAACGTCTCAAAATGATATCGCACAAACTCCACGCCCTGCCGCAGACACGAGGAAGCCTGTCCTCTGGCGACCACGCTAACTCCCCACCCAGACCTGCCGCTTAGGCCCACCCTGGAAGGCCACAACACAAGCCGCAGGCGTTCGCGGGGATCGGCGGGAAGCTGGACGGCCTCATGTATGGCACGAGGAAGGCACCAGCCGCAAAGGAGGTCGCGGCCGGATCGCGCCAGCCCTAGCTAGAGGCGACCTAGCGGGGCGCAGGGGATCGACGACCTGCTGATGGACTATAAGAATACCATAGCGTGGTCGCGAACCCTGCGGATGGTGGCCGATGATGCGGTTTCGGGTAATCTCCATCGGGTGTTTGGTGGCGGCGCTGGCGCTCGGCTCAGGGCTGGGAGCGCGGGCCGCAGTCGCGCCTGCCGACATGATCCTGATGAACGGCAAGATCGTCACTCTCAACCCAAAGTCTTCGATTGCGCAGGCGGTCGCGATCGAGCAGGGGAAGATCGTGGCGGTGGGGACCAACACCGACCTCCACCAGTACATGGGCCATACGACGCGGGTGATCGATCTGCACGGCCGAACGGTGATCCCGGGGCTCATCGATTCCCACATGCACGCGATCCGCCAGGGCCTGACATGGGACGACGAGGTGCACTGGCAGACCGTCACATCGCTCGCGCAGGGCCTCAAGATGATCCGCGACCAGGCGGCGCGGACTCCGCCCGGCACGTGGATCGTGGTCGCGGGCGGCTGGCACGAGAGCCAGTTCGCCGAGAATCGCAAGCCGACCCTGGACGAGATCGAGGCGCTCTCCGCGGACCATCCGATTTGGGTGCAGTATCTGTATGACGAGGCGATGATGAACAAGGCGGCGGTCAAGGTGCTCGGATTGACCGCCGAGACCAAGGATCCATTCGGTGGCAAGGTGCTCAAGGACGCGTCCGGGCAGCCTACCGGTGTGGTGACGGGGTTCGGGGGCATCAATGCATTCTACTTTAAGATCCCACGTCCTCCGCTGGACCGGCAGACCACCGACACCCGCAACTGGTTCCGTGAGTTGAACCGCCTCGGCATCACCGATGTCGGAGATGTGGCCGGCGGCGGCCTGATCTGGCCCGACAACTATCAGGCCGTCACGACGCTCCACGACCGCGGGGAGCTCACCGTGCGGTTGCACTGGTACATGCAGCCGAACCGGCCCGGCGGCGAGCTGGACGTGATCAAGCGCTTCGTCACCACGGTCCGGCCGGGCAGCGGGGATGACATGCTGCGGCCGATCGGGGTCGGTGAGCAGGTGCTCGCTTCCTCCTATGACGGAGACGCCTTTGGGCCCCTGCCTCCGCAGTTCTCGGAGAAGGCGATCGAAGACTGGCGGAAGGCCGTCCGGATGATCATCGAGAGCGGCTGGCGCTTCCAGGTGCACACGACCCGCAACCACTCCGCCGAGCAGCTGCTTCCCACGATCGAGGAGATCAACCGCGAGATCCCGCTGGCCAACCGCCGGCTCGGCTTCGCGCACATGGAGGACGTCACCGTCGCCACGATCCGGCGGATCAAGGCGCTCGGGGGAGGGATCACGATTCAGGACCGGTTCGTGTACTCAGGCGACGAGATCGCACACAACTGGCCCGAAGATGTCGCCCGAAAGGCGCCGCCCATGAAGACGATGTTGGCGATTGGGCTTCCCGTTGGCGGGGGCACCGACTCCACGCGGGTCGCACCCTACAATCCGTTCGTCTCCATCTGGTGGCTCGTCACCGGGAAGACGGTCGCCGGACATGTGATTCGCGGATCGCAGGAAAATCTCTCCCGGCTGCAGGCCTTGCGCGTGTACACGCTCGGGAGCGCCTGGTTCAACATGGACGAGGACAAGGTCGGATCGATCGAGCCGGGCAAGTACGCCGACCTCGCCGTCCTCTCGGCCGACTATCTCAGCGTGCCCGTGGATAAGATCAAGGATCTGGCCTCCGTGCTCACGATCGTCAACGGGAAGCCCGTGTACGCAGCCGGGGACTATCAGAGCCTGGCGAGGTAACGGGCGCGCTCGTCTTCACGGAAACACGATGGGGTGCGTCGCAAACGACTCCGGCCACACGACGGCCCGGGTGTAGGGCCGGATCCACTCCCAGATAACGCTGGCCGCGTGCAGATTGGCCCCGGCATCGGGCGAACCCGCCGTCGCGAAGGCCAGGCCGCTGCCGTTCGGCAGCGTGCCTTCCGGGAGGTTGACCGCACGGGCCGCCTCCGCCACGGCGTTTGCGGATAGATCGCGGGCGCGCGGGAGGGTGTACTCGAACAGGCCAAGGCCTCCTGCGAACCCGGCGAGCGCGGGTGCCGTCATCGCTTCCGTATATTGCCTGCGGTACTCCGCCGTGCCCCAGCGAAGCGCACCCGCACCAGCCGGCGCCAACCGGTCAGGCCGGATCACCTCCCCGTCGGGTTTGTCCGACGCGAAGACGCCGACCGCCTCTCGCCCCAAGAGCTGGCCGAACGCCGGCATGCAGTAACTGGAGCTCGTGCCGATGTTGGCGACGAGGGGGACGCGGGCGCGGACCAACCCTCGGCGCAACCCCACGCCATCCTCGAGGTAGGCGGCCACGACGAGGACATCGGGTCGGGCGCGTGCGATCCGATCCGCGAGATCTTCGTACCGCAGACGTCTGAGCTCGTACGGGAACACCGCCGCAAGCGGGAGGCCGGAGCGCCGAATCTCCGCCACGGCCCCGAGCCCCACCGCGCGCCCGTAGACGTCGTCGACATAGGCGACCGCATACCGGAGCGCGCGGTTGAGACGGATGCGGGGAGCCAGCTTATCGCGGACGAACGCCGCCGCCGCCCGCCCGAGGGCGCCCCCGGTCGGCGAGACGCGGAACACCCGTGTGCCGCCGGCGGCTTCCACGCCGAGCTCGCCAACCGCGCCGGTTTCCCAAAATACCAGTCCCAAGCGCGAGGCGGTTGCCGCCGCGGGGCGAGAGATCGTGCTTCCATAGGAACCCACCACAACCGTGACGCCGGACTGCGCGAGACGCTCAACCGCGTCCGGCGCGGCGTCCCACGACTCCGCATCGGCGAGCCGGAGATGGACCGGCCGCCCGCCGACACCTCCGCGGCCGTTGACATATTCGGCCGCGAGCTCCACGCCGCGGTATTCTTCGAGGCCGCCGGCGCCCTGAGCCCCGGCGGTCGGATACACCGCGCCGATCTCGATCGGAGATCTAGCGGGCTCGGCGACCCCAAGCGCGAGGATGCTGACGAGGATCAATCCGAACATGGCGAGACCTATCCGGCGCATCGCGAACCCTCTCCTCACTGTGCGCATTGTGGTTTCGTCCATCACTGCACGTCGAACGTCACGGTCTTGAGCACGCGCGGGTTGAACGGGAAGTGGTCGGTCGCGACGAACTCGGCGGTGAGGAGGTG
The DNA here is from genome assembly GCA_035703895.1 of bacterium. Taxonomy (NCBI): domain Bacteria; species bacterium. The sequence goes on from DASSXJ010000154.1 coordinate 12,640, forward strand.
CGTGCCTGCGGTCACCGGGACATCCTGCTCGACGCCATAGGCCATCGAGACGACCCTGCCGTCGACGCTGAGGTGGACGTGTCCCTTGTCCGGGCTCAGGTCCGCCGAGGTCTGCGGGATGATCGTGCCCCCCGTCAACTGAATCCGAACATGGAGGGTCGTTCCGGAGATCCGTTCGCCGGGGGCGGGGGAGACGATCGCGAGGGCTGCCGTCGATTTGGGGCGGGGCCCGGCGGGCTGCGGCCCTGGCGCCTGGGGGGTCGAGGCCGTCTGCGTGCGTGGGGCGCACCCCGAGAGCAGTAGCATCAGGATCGCGGCCATGACGACTGCGGCGCCTGGGCGATCGGAGCGTCTACCGTTGCGTCGCAGTGCCGGCTGCGTCATCATTCGTCCCGTGTCATGAGGCGTCCTCGCTCCTTTTGATGTCCCTACAGTTGTATCGTCAGACGGGTTCGGAGGACTTCTCCCCCGGCGGTCGCTGCCACGATCTCCAACTGCCACTCCCCCTGCCCGAGGGTCGCGTCTCCGATGAAGTGGCCCGGGCCGAATCGTCGGACGGGGAGGGCGATCGGAGCTGCCCCCTGGCGAGTCATGGTCATCGTCGCGAGCCGGGGCACCGGCAACTCGCCTCCGGCCGCGTCGATGTACGTCGCATGAACCTCGTTCAGGCCGGTCCGCCCCGGATCAAGGTAGACGTCTACCACGCGTCCTCCCGACAGATCGATCGCGTAGAGAGTCGGCTGGCCCGGTGCCTGGATGGTCCGGACGCGTTGGGGCTGACTGGGCACGACGACCGCGATCGGGATCTCGACGGAGTTCACGCCGCGCTCAACGACGACGACGACGTTCCACTTCCCCTCCAGTGAAAGGTTGGGGCCCTGCCCCTGGTAGGTTCCGCTAGGCGTTCGAGTCAGGTCGAGCGTGGACGGCCCGAGATCAGGACGATCCGCCGCGGTGAAACGAAGGCTCACCCGCCCGGCCTGGATCAGCCGGCCCGTATCGTAGTCTCGGAGGTCCGCAACGAATCGGTTGGGTCCCGGGAGCCCGGGGTCGATCTGGAGCCGCGCCCGGACCGAGGTGGCAAAGTCGCTTCCGGTGGCTGCGAGCCGGGCCGCGTTTCCCGCGGCTCTGAGCGCGAAGATCGCCGGCGCCGACTGCGTCAACACGGCGGCGATCATGAGCGTGACGGCGGCCACCACGAGCTCGGCCGCGCCGATCCGCCTGAGGCCGATCAGGGTGCGGGCCGCCGCGGGAACGCTCCGGTACCGGTTGAGTGCGCCGAGGACCGCCAGCAGGATCAGCAGCCCCGCTTTCACCAGGACGAGTCGGCCGTAGATGGTCGTGATGAGCCCGGTCCACGTTCCCACCTCATCGACGGCGCGTGCCGTCCCGGTTGCAGCCACAGTGACGATGAGAACGCCCGCAACCGTCGAGAAGCGCCGCACCGCGAGGGTCCGATCGTCACCTGGGGTGCGACCCAAGACGGCCAAGAGCGCAGCCAAGCCGCCGATCCAGGCGCCGACCGCCGAGACATGCAGCCACTGCACCATCAGGTTGGCCGGACGCCACGCTCCTGAGGCGGCCGCCGCATGTCCTCCCGCGATGTGGGCCAGGATGGCGAGTGCGGTCAGCACGCCCACGACGGCAAGGGAGACCCGGCGCGCGGGTCCGGTCAGCCTGCCACCCGTGACGAGAGACCCTGCGATGGCCACCAGAGGCAGGGCACGCCAGACGAGCGCATTCCCCAGCGATGTTCGCATGAAGCGGACGATATCGACCCCGGCGTCCGCGCGCTGCGCTTCCGCCAGGCCGGCGATGCCGAGCGCAGCAGCGAGCCACGCGACCCACAGAATGCGCCAGGACCCCGCCGCCGCCCCCGGAAACGCCAGGGTCCACACCCACGCGCCGCCGATCAGCACGCAGAGGCCCGCATAGAGCAGCCATCGCGCAACCCCTCCGACCACGGAGGGAGGCGGGCTCGTGACCTCCGGGACCGACGCGGCGGACGGGGTGACGCCAACGCCGAACGCGAACGCTCCGCCGGTGACGTGCCCGTCGATCCGAGATACGGTCCGCCATACGACGGTGTAGACGCCCGTCGACAGGGGGCCGAGGTCGACCCGGAGCGAGTTGGGCCGCCCAGGCACCGACCGCGCCGGGCCCCGCGAGACCTCGAGGCCTGACGTGGTGAGGACCCGGATGCTCGACAGCGACGGTTCCGGATCCTCGGTAAACGCGAGGGTGACGACCTGCGGAGGCGCCAACAACGTTGCCCCGTTTGCCGGATCGGCCTGGCTGAGGAGCGCGTGGGCAGTGACAGAGGGAGCCATGACCAGCGCCACGAGCGCGAGCAGCCCAATAACGGCCGGCCCCTTCATCGTTACCGACGCCGATGCCCCAGGCCCGCCCTGAATCCCAACAGCATTCGGGTCCTCCTTTCGCCTCGGCTGCGTTAGTCTACCATACTCCGTATCACGTTCCCACGCGATCCCGCACCACGCCCACCACAGGGGTGCGGTGGTCCGATCTCGAAGTTCCGGCCCGGAAGGCGGATCACCGGCTCGATACGGGGGGTGTCATACGTGAGGCACTGGGCGCTGAGATCCCGCCCGGGTTTCGGAGCGGCGATCGTCACTTGGGTCGTGCTGACGGCGTTCACGCTGGCACCCGGCTCGGGTGCGCCGAAGGACTCCCTGACGATTGGGCTGAGCAGCGACGCCTCCTTCATCAACGCGCTGATCGCCAGCGACGGACAATCCTACAAGGTCGAGTGGTCGGTGTTCGACTGCCTGGTGCAATACGATCAAAATCTTGGGATCAAGCCGATGCTGGCGGAGAGTTGGGAGTCGTCGCCGGACGGGTTGAGCTACACGTTCCACCTTCGGAAGAACGTCGTCTGGCAGGACGGCCGCCCGTTCACGGCGGACGACGTCGCGTTCTGGATGTACTCGATGCTGAACCCCAAAGTCAGGGCGCCCTCCCGGGCGTTCTTCGGAGGGATGGCCGGGTACGACGAATTGACCAACCCGGATCATCCCGCCGATCCGGCGAGCCTCCCCCGGAAGCCGGTGGAGGTGGTGAATCCATCCACGGTGCGCCTGAACCTCGCGTATCCCTACGCAGCGTTTCTTGGTGTTCTCACATGCCCACGCGGCGGGATCGTGCCCAAGCACGCGCTCGAGGGGAAAGACATGAACACCGCCGAGTTCAATACCAAGCCCGTCGGCACGGGCCCCTACCGCGTCGTCGAGTGGCGCAAAGGCGAGAGCATCGCCCTTACGGCGTTCGACCGCTACTACGGCGGCCGCCCCCCGACGCGGCAGGTGATCTTTAGGATCATTCCGGATCCCGTCGTGCGGACCCAGGCGCTGCGCACCGGCGGGATCGATATGCTCGACGACCCGCCGGCGGATGAGCTGGACAAGTTCGCCAAGGATCCCCAGTACACCGTGGCCGGGGTCTACACGCCCACCTACCAGTACTTTGGATATCGACTCGACCGCCCGCCGTTCTCCGACCTGCGGGTCCGCCGGGCGATGGCGCACGCGGTCGATTTCGACATCATCGTGCGGAAGGTGTTGCGGAGTTACGCGGTGCGCGCCACCGGGCCGATCCCTCCCACCAGTTGGGCGTACACGCCGAAGGTCACGCGCTACCCGTACAATCCCGAAAAGGCGAAACAATTGCTTGCCGAGGCCGGCTATACGCCGGGACCGGACGGGATCATGCAGAAAGACGGGCGCCCCCTTCGCTTTACGCTCAAAGGAGATACGGGGACCCAATCGGTGCGTGATTCTGCCGTGGTCATCCAGGATCAACTCGCCCGCATCGGCGTGGCGGCCGAGATCCGGCTCCTGGACTTTCCGACATTCGTGCGCCAGTTGTTCGCGTCGGATTTCGAAGCGATCCTGGTTGGGTGGACGGGTCACCCGGATCCCGACCCGTTCAGCTATACGATCTGGCACTCCAGCCAGTGGAACGGCCGGAACTTCGCCCACTACAAGAACCCGGATGTGGACAAAGCGCTCGAGGATGCGAGAAGGACGATGGACCTAAAGAAGCGTCGCGACGCGTACGTCCGCTTTCAGCAACTCCTCGCAGACGATGCCCCCTACGTCTGGGGGTACTATCCGAAGGAGATGTACGTGTATCGGAAGGAACTGCGCGGGCTGTCCCTCCTTCCCGCCCAGGCCGCGATCTTTCAATCCTTGCGGACGGCCGCCTGGCAACCGTAGGGTTCCGGGGTGACAGGGTACCTGGTCCGCCGCCTGCTCGGGACGATCCCCATGCTGGTCGGGGTGTCGGTGGTGCTGTTTCTCCTGATCCACGCCGCCCCCGGTGGACCGGAGGCGGCCCTCCTCGGCGGGGATATCTCAAAGGACACGGCGGCACAGATCCGCCGCAGCCTCGGCCTTGATCAACCGCTGCCGGTCCAGTACGTCACGTGGCTCGGGAGCGCGCTTCGTGGGAACCTCGGGATCTCCTACCTCCAGGGCGAGCCGGTCTCGAGAGTGATCCACGCCCATCTCGGGGCCACCGTGCAGCTCGCCGCGGGCGCGCTGACGCTGGCGGTGCTGGCGGCAATCCCCCTGGGGGTCGTCTCCGCCGTCCGCGCGAACACGTGGATCGATCGTGCGGCGACGGGAGTGGCCCTCGCGGGGGTGTCGTTCCCGAGCTTCTGGTTGGGGATTCTCCTGATCCTGTTGTTCGCGAGCGCCCTGCGGTGGGTCCCGGCCTCGGGGATGGCGGGCACCGGCCTCGAGGGCGATGTGGCCGACCGCCTCCGCCACGCGATCCTGCCGACGATCACGCTCGCCTCGACGCAGATGGCGGCGTTCCTGCGTTTCACACGCTCGAGCCTCCTCGACGCGCTACAGCAGCCCTTCGTGGCCGTAGCGCGCGCGAAGGGGCTGCGCGAGCGGCGCGTGCTCCTGCGCCATGCCTTTCGCAACGCCCTGATGCCGTTGATCACGCTCCTGGGCCTCTCCGTGCGGTTTCTCGTCGGGGGGGCCGTGCTCACGGAGACGGTGTTCGCCTGGCCTGGGATCGGACGGCTGGCGGTCGATGCCGTCACCGCCCGCGACTACCCGCTCCTGCTGGGGCTCAACCTCCTGGTCGCGCTGGCCGTCATCGTGGGGAACGTCGTGACGGATCTGCTCTACTCGCTCGCCGATCCTCGCATCGCATGGCAATGAGCGTCGGGGCCGTCGCGCTTGGGGGGCCCGCGCGATCGTTCCCGGGCGCGTGGGCCGTGGCCGCCCGCCAGTTCGCGAAGAACCGGGTGGCGGCCGCGAGCGCGGCCGTGTTTCTCGCTATTCTGCTCACCGCGCTCCTGGCACCGCGCATCTCGCCGTTTCCCCCAGCCCGGCAGGACCTCGACCAGCGGCTCACCCCTCCGAGCCGCGTGCACGTGCTGGGGACCGACGGCTTCGGGCGCGACGTCCTCAGCCGGATCATGGTCGGGGCCCGCGCATCGCTCGCCACCGGGCTCCTTGCGACCGGCCTGGCGCTCGCGATTGGAATCGCGGTAGGGATCTTCGGCGGCTATTTTCTCGGCGGCGTCGATCTCTGGCTGACACGCCTCACCGAGCTCGCCCTCGGAATCCCGCCGCTGTTCCTGGTGCTCCTGATCATCGCGTTGTTCGGCCCGAGCCTGCGCAACACGATCCTGGTCATCGGATTGGTCTACTGGCCGCCAACGGCCCGGATCATCCGGGGGGAGGCGCTTCGCATCCGGCAGTTTCAGTTCATCGAGGCCGCGCGCGCCGTCGGTGCGGCCTCAAGGCGCATTCTCGGACGTCACCTCGTGCCGAACCTGTTGCCGGCGCTGATCGTGCAGGCCACCTTGTTCATGGCGGACGCGATCCTGATCGAGTCAGGGCTCAGTTACCTCGGGGTCGGCATTCAGCCCCCGGCCCCGTCCTGGGGAAACATGCTCGTCGATGGGAGGCGGTACGTGGACAGCGCCTGGTGGATCGCCACGTTTCCAGGAACCGCCATCCTTCTGACGGTGCTGAGCATCAACCTCGTCGGCGACGGGCTTCGAGACGCCCTGGATCCCCGACGCAGGTGAAGATTCGCGTCCGGGATGTCGAGCTGCACTACGAGGAGATGGGATCGGGCCCACCATGCGTCCTCGTGCACGGAGGACCTGGAATCGGCCATCCGGGGACGCTGGCCCCGTTCGCGCCCCTGGCGGATCGGATGCGGCTCATCGCCTACGAGCATCGGGGCCACGGGGAGTCGTCCCGTGCCCCCGTCGATACCTACACCCAGCGCGAACTCTCCGAGGATCTCCGTGCCTTCTGCCACGCGCTCGGGTTGGACCGGCCGGTGATCTTGGGCACGTCCGCCGGCGGGTTTGTCTCGCTGCTCTACGCCGGACGGTATCCCGACGAGCCGCGCGCCCTCATCCTGATCGGGACGGCGGCCAGCCAGAGTTTCATGGCCCGCGCGACGGCGAACATGCAGCGCCTCGGGACCCCCGCGATGCAGGAGGCCTACCGCGCGCTGTGGGATGGGTCCCTCACGGATCCGGGGGCGTTCCAGCGGGCGTTCGAGGCGATCCTGCCGATGTACTATCATGATCGTAGCCGGGTTCCGGCGAGTCTGGCCGGCCGGCGGTTCGATCCGGAAACGAGAGCGGCCCTCATCCGGGATTACGCGACGTACGATGCCCGGCCACAGTTGGGCCGGGTGACCGCGCCGACGTTTGTAGCGGTGGGACGTCACGACTGGATCTGTCCCGTCGAAGAGTCCGTCGAGATCGCGGGGTTGATTCGCGGCGCGGAACTGCATATCTTCGAACACAGCGGGCACTCTCCGCACATCGAGGAATCCGGGGCGCTGCTCGGAGCGCTGCGAACGTTTCTCACCAGGGTGCTGACCGGTCCTCGACCGATGTGACCTCGGGAGACGCGGATGGACAGGGTTGAAGTGATCGTGATCGGAGGCGGCAACGCGGCCCTCTGCGCTGCGCTGGCCGCCGCGGAGCGCGGCGCGGGCGTGCTCGTGTTGGAGCGGGCGCCCGAGGAGAAGCGCGGGGGGAACTCGTTCGTGACGGCCGGCGCGATGCGGTTTCCCTACCGCGGGATCGAGGATGTCGCGCAGATCGTGTCGGATCCGGCTCTTCGGACCCCGGGGAGGGTCGAGATCGGCCAATACCCTGAAGAGGAGTTCCTCGGCGATCTTCAACGGGTGACGCAGGGGGAGGCGGACCCGGAACTCGGCCGCGCGCTGGCGGCGCGAGCGTTTCCCACGATGAAGTGGCTGCGGGAGAAGGGGGTGGAGTTCGTCCTTGCCTACGACCGCCAGTCGTTCCTCGTGAACGGGCGCCACCGATTCTGGGGCGGATTGATCGTCAAGGCGCACGGTGAAGGCCCTGGGCTGATCGGCGCGCTGTACCGGGCCGCCCAGCGATCTCGTGTGGCGGTGCAGTATGGGGCGCGGGCGACGTCACTGGAATGGGAAGGCGGTGCGAGATGGTGGCGGGTCCAGGCCACGGTCGACGACCGGCCGCGCGACTACCGTGCCCACGCGGTGGTGTTGGCCTCGGGTGGCTTTGAGGCGAACCCCGAGATGCGGGCCGCCCACCTCGGGCCGAGATGGAAGGCCGCGAAGGTCCGCGGCACCCCGTACAATACGGGGGACGGAATCCGGATGGGGTTGGCCGCGGGCGGCCGGCCGTTCGGGGACTGGAGTGGGTGCCACGCCGTCGCATGGGATGTCAACGCGCCGGCGACCAACGAAGAGCGGCTGGGGCAGCACTTCGAACGGGACTCGTATCCGCTCGGCATCTACGTCAACATCCGGGGAGAACGGTTCGTGGACGAGGGCGCCGAGTTCCGTAACTACACCTACGCGCGGTACGGCCAGGAGATTATCCGTCAGACCCATCAGGTCGCCTTTCAAATCTTCGACCAGAAGGTCGTGCCGTTGTTGAAGAAGCCGTACACACTTCCCCGCACGACTCGGCTGGAGGCCAGGACTGTATCTGAGCTCGCGCGGAAAGCCGGGATCGAGGTGCGCAGCCTGGAACGGACGATGGCCGAGTTCAACGCCTCGGTCAACACCAACGCGTTCAACCCCGCGGTCCTGGACGGAAAGGCGGCGCGCGGGGTCACCCCGCCGAAGTCGAATTGGGCGCAGCGGCTCGACGCTCCCCCGTATGTGTGCTTCCCGGTGACCTGCGGGATCACATTCACCTTCGGCGGGCTCAAGATCACGCCCCAGGCCGAGGTCGTGGAGGCCGACGGCCGGGTCGTGGCCGGGCTGTTTGCCTGCGGGGAGCTCGTGGGAGGCCTCTTCTACCATAATTATCCGGGCGGCTCCGGCCTCATGGCGGGCGCCGTCTTTGGGCGGACGGCAGGGACGGCGGCGGCGGCGTTCACCGGGCACGGCGGATGACAGGAGAGCGGCAGATGGACTGGAGTACCGACATGGCGAAGGCCCTCAAGACACACGGCTACGAGATGGTGGCATACGTCCCGGACGAGGTGGCCGATCGCCTCCTGCAGCTGCTTCACCAGGACGGTGCGTTCACCATGGTCTCCGCGACCCGCGAGGAAGAGGCGGTGGGGGTCCTGTGCGGCGGGTTTCTCGGCGGAAAGCGAGGCGTGCTGGTGATGCAGGGGAGCGGGTTGGGGAACTCGATCAACGCCTTGTGCGGACTCGCAATCGGCTACCAGATTCCATTCCTCATGATCATCAGCGAGCGGGGCCGCCTCGGGGAGTTCAACTCGGTCCAGGTGCCGATGGGCCGCGCCGCGCCCAAGATCTACGAGGCGCTCGGGATTCAGGCGTTCTGGATCGACGAGGCCGAGGACATCGCCTCGACCGTGGATGGGGCAACGAAGCTGGCGTTCGCGAGCTCGCTCCCGGTCGCGCTCGTGCTCTCCACCGCGCTGAGCGGAGGGAAGACGTGGCGATGATTCGTCTGGAGGCGTTTCAGAGACTCGTCACGCTCCTCGACAACGAACCGGTCCTCTCCAACCTGGGACGGAACACGTACGACCTGTTCGCGGCCGGCCACCGGCCGCAGAACTTTTATACGTGGGGGGCGATGGGGACCGTCTCCTCCGTGGGGCTAGGGCTCGCGCTGGCCCGGCCGGATCTGCGCGTCGTGGTGCTGGACGGCGACGGGTCGTTGCTCATGAACCTCGGGTCGCTGGCCACGATCGCGTCCCTACGTCCCGCCAACCTCGTGCACATCGTATGCGACACCGCGACCTATGAGACGACCGGGGGACAGGTATCCCACACCGCGGGGGCCACCGACCTCGCCGCGATCGGCAGGGGCGCGGGACTCTCCCGGGTCGAGCGGGTCGAGGATCTCGCTCAGTTCGAGCGGACGGCGCGAAGGAGCCTTGTGGAGCCGGGTCCGTGGTTGATCGTGGCCAGGATGGAGGGGACGACCACACCCGTCAAGGTGCCGCGGCGTCCGATCTACGACAAATACCGGTTTATGGAGGCGATCACCGCTCACCCGCGGCTGTAGGGAAGGAAGAAGCGCCCGGCGCTCGCACCGCCGTTCACATCGATGACCGTGCCGGTGATGTACTCGGCGTAGCGGGAAGCGAGGAACAACACCGCCTCGGCGATCTCCGAGGGTTGACCGGCGCGCCCCCACGGGATGTTCTTGATCAGTGTGTCGCGGTAGCTGGGGTTCACGTCCCCGCGCCGCCCCACGTCGATGAGGCCGGGAGAGACCACGTTCACGTGGATGCGGTGCTCGGCCAGTTCCTGGGCCAGCACTTTGCTGAACATGACGACCGCGGCCTTGGACGCACAGTAGTGCGAGGCGCCCCGGCGCGCCGACTCGTAGGCTCCCGACGCGATGCTGACGACGTGTCCGTGGATGCCCTCCGTCACCATCCGGCGGGCAACCGCCCGGGACATCAGGAACGTGCCCTTGAGGTTGGTGTCGATGACGGCGTCCCACTGCTCCTCGGGCATCTCGATCACCGGGCAGTTGGGATACACCGCGGCGTTGTTCACGAGCACGTCGATCCGGCCGAGGTGGCCGGCCGCCTCCGAGACGATGCGCTCGACCGCGTCTGCCGTTCGGATGTCTCCCACGACGCCGAACGCGCGGCCCGGCCCCTCTCCCAACTCCGCCAGCACGGTCTTCACCCGATCGGCGGCGACGTCGACGAGAGCCACCCAGGCCCCGGCCCGCACGAACGCCGTCGCGATCCCGCGGCCGATCCCCGCGCCGCCGCCGGTGACGAGCACCCGCCGTCCCTCAAACTCCGCATTGTTCATCCGCGTTGCCCCCCTGTGTGTGCCGTTGCGACCACGGCCGTACGCCTGTGAGGAGATTCGCCGCGGGACGGCGAAAACGCTGGCGTCGCTGTGACGCGCGGAGGTGGCAGCATGAGGGGGGATCGTCAGATGTCTGCAAGGCCACGTCGCGGGCTCAGCCGACGCGAGCTGCTGCGGCTGGTCCCGGGCGCGGCGCTGGGGGCGACCGGGGCGCTCAGGCCGGCAACGCCGCCCGCGGCGTCGGCGGCCGCCGCGGCGCCCAGGCGCGGCGGGACGTTCAAGATCCCGATCACAGCCAACGTGACTCCGTGGCCGCCCATCGGCCTGATCCAGAACCTGATGGTCAACAAATCCATGTTCAACGGCCTGGTGCGGTACAGCCCGGTCGACTGGACGCCGCAGCCGGACTTGGCCGAGACGTGGGAGATCTCCAAAGATGGGTTGGCCTGGACTTTTCATCTGCGGAAGGGGGTCGTCTGGCACGACGGGAGGCCGTTTACCGCCGACGACGTGAAGTTTTCCCTCGACCTCTACGCCGATCCGAAGGTGAACAGCATCCTGCAGGGCAACCTCGAACCGGTCGCCGGGATCGAGGCGGTGAACCCGACCACGGTGAAGGTGGTGACCAAGCAGCCCTACTCATCGCTCATCGAGCTCTTGTGCTATCTCACGTTCATGATGCCCAAGCACCTGCTGGCCGGGCAGGAGTTCAGCCGGACGAAGTTCCCGGACGCCTTCATTCGACATCCGGTCGGAACCGGGCCGTTCAAGTTCGGTGAGCACATCGTGGGCGATCACTTCACCGTCGTCGCCAACGACCACTACCACGAGGGGCGCCCGTACCTCGACTCGGTGATTTACAAAGTCGTCCGGGACCTCAACTCCACCGTGGTCCAGGTCAAGACGGGCGAGCTCGACATTGCGTTCCCGACCGTGGCGCAGCTCCCCGCGCTGGAGAGCGCGTCGAACCTCTACATTATCGAGCGGGGGCTGATGGACTATCGATTCTTGGGGCTCAACCACACCGACCCGAAGTTCGGCAAGTGGTTCAGAGACAAGCGCGTCCGCCAGGCGCTGGCCTACGCGATCAACGCCAAGGGGATCATCGGCCAGGTTGCCAAGGGCCGGGCGGACCGAAGCAACGGCCCGCTCCCTCCCGCGCTCAAAGCCTGGTTCGTCAAGGGCGCGCCCGTCTTCGAGTACGATCCCGACAAGGCGAAGCGGATGCTCGGCGAGGTGGGCTTCAAACCCGGCCCGGACGGCGTCCTGGCGAAGGACGGCGAGAAGTTCTCCTTCGCGTTCTTCTCCGACCAGGGGCAGCCCGAGCGCGAGCAGACGTCGCTCATCGTCCAGCAGAACCTCAAAGATATCGGCGTCGACGCGCAGTTCCAGACGTTGGAGTTCAATAACTTCATGCAACGGGAGCGGGTGACGAAGGAGTTCTCGGCGGTGTGCTTCTACTACGTCACGCCGGCCACGCCGGATCTGCACTCCTATTGGCAGACCGGGGGATCGACCAACGAGTGGAGCTATTCGAACCCCGAGGTCGATCGGATGTTTCGGGATGGCTTGAGCATCTTCGATCCCGAGAAGCGCCGCGAGCACTACCGGAAGCTCTACACGTTGCTCGCGGAGGAGCAGCCCGTCGTCTACATCTACCATCCGCACGAGCTGCAGGCGGTGAGCAAGAAGGTGCGCGGCTGGGCTAGGACGGACTACCGCGACGCGTTGCTCTACCTCAACCAAGTGTGGGTCGAGGCGTAGAAGACGGTGCGTCGCGGATAAGCGGGTCGGCCCCGTGCAGCGGTACGTGATCACCCGGATCGGGCATTCGATCGTGCTCCTCGTGTTTGTGAGCATCCTGACCTTTGTCCTGATCCACGCGGCGCCGGGCGGGCCGGCGATCCTGCTGGCCCCGGAGATGTCGGGCGAGCAGATCAAACAGGCGGCGCGGAGCCTGGGTCTCGACCAGCCGCTGCCCATCCAGTACCTGCGCTGGTTGGGCAACGTCGCGCGCGGGCGCCTCGGCCAGTCCTATGGGGCCGGTCTGCCGGTGCTCGGCCTGATCGTCGATCGGTTGCCCGCCACCCTCGAACTTGTGGCGACCGGCCTGCTGTTATCGGTGGCCGTGGGAGTGCTCGTCGGTGTCGTGTCGGCCATTCATCGCTACTCCCTGGTCGACCATCTCACAACCGGTGTGGCGTTCTTCGGGATGTCGGTGCCGGTATTTTGGCTCGGCATCATGCTGATCATCGTGTTCTCTATCAGCTTCCGCCTGTTGCCGTCGGCGGGCGCCTATTCGTTGGGGGCGTCCGCATCGGTGGGGGATCGACTCGCGCATCTGGTGCTGCCCGCGGTCGTCCTCGCTACCGCGAATCTGGCGCAGATCGCCCGGTACGCCCGGTCGAGCATGCTGGAGGTCCTGAACGCCGAATTCTTGAGAACGGCGCGGGCCAAAGGCGTCTCCGCGCGGGGGGTGATCTACCATCACGCGCTGCGGAACGCCCTGATACCGATCGTGACCGTCGTCGCGCTGGCGGTCCCCCGCCTCGTCGGAGGGGTGGCGATCACCGAGAGCGTGTTTGCGTGGCCGGGGATGGGACAGCTGGCGGTCGACTCCGCCCTCCAGCGCGACTACCCGATGATCATGGGGATCACGCTCGTCGTCTCGACGGTGGTGGTCCTCACCAATTTCCTGACCGACCTCAGTTACCTGATCCTCGATCCCCGCGTGGAGCTCGGGTAAGGGCCGGGGTGTCCCATGGCACGAGACGTGGCGGACCGGGCGGCGGCGGGCATCCCCGCGGCGCCTGCCCGCCCGCGCCGGCCCGCGAGGCTGCGGCGGTTCTGGCAGAATCCGTTCGCCGTGGCCTCGGCGGTCTTCGTCGCCCTGATGATCTCGGCGGCGGCCTGCGCGCCGTTCATCACGCCGCATGCCCCGGACCGGATCGTGCTGGGTCAAGAACTGCGCGCTCCGTCCGCGCAGCATTGGCTCGGGACGGACCAGAGCGGCCGCGATGAGTTCGCGCGTCTCCTCTATGGGGCACGGATCTCGCTGGTCATTGGGATCGTTGCCGTTCTCGTGTCGGTCAGCCTCGGCACGGTCATCGGCGCCGTCTCGGGGGCGTTCGGGGGGCTGATGGACGCGCTCCCGATGCGCCTCACGGATGCGATGCTGGCGATTCCGCTGTTCTTCCTGCTGCTGGCGGCGTTGGCGGCGATCGGATCCACCGTTGTGAACATCGTGCTCGTGATCGGCCTCTCCTCTTGGATGACGACCGCCCGGGTGGTGCGGAGCGAGGTGTTGCGCACCGTCAACCTCGAGTATGTCACCGCGGCCCGCGCGTTGGGCGCGGGGTCGGGGCGGGTCGTCGCCCGCCACCTCCTGCCCCCGGCGCTGCCGTCCATGCTGGTCTCGTCGACGCTCGGCGTGGGACAGGCGATCCTCGCGGAGTCCGCGCTCAGCTACCTGGGCGTCGGCGTGCAACCGCCGACCGCCTCGTGGGGCAACATGCTGAGCCACGCCCAAAACTACATCTTTGCGTCGCCGCTTCTGGCCCTGTGGCCCGGTATCGCGATCTTGCTGACGGTGCTCAGTTTCAACTTCATCGGGGACGCCGTGCGCGACACGCTGAGCCCATACCAGACCTAGAGATCAGGCGGCGGTTCGGAGACGGTCGAGGATCCGGAACTGATCGTGTAACGGGATCGACCACCGGTTCATGTCGAAGAACACTTCCGCGACGCCGAGGTCGCTCATGCGGCGAAGATCGTCGACGACCTGGTCGTGTGAGCCGCTGAGCGGCGGCCGGGGATCCGGGGCGGGGCTCTCCGTGACGGTCGTGTTGGTCCGCACGACGATCGGAAGCCCGGTGGGGTGGTGGGGGGCGGCGCGCCGAAATCGGGCGATGGTCTCCGTGAATGACTCCCAGTCCGTGGGAATCGTGTGGAGGCCCGCGCTCATTCGCGCCGCGCGCTCGACCGCGGCGGGTTCTCTCGCGGCGATGATGACCGGTGGACCTCCCGGCTGCACCGGCTTGGGGTTGATCTGGGACGGCGGGATCCGGTAGAAGCGTCCGGTGAAACTGACCGGATCAGGTCCCCAGGCCGCGCGCATCGCCGCGACGAACTCCTCGAATCCCGATCCGCGGCGGCGAAGCGGCACGTTGGCCGCTGCAAACTCTTCTTCCGACCACCCCTGGCCGAGCCCGGCGACAAGCCGGGCGCCGCTGAACCGGTCGAGGGTCGCCAGGCGCTTCGCCAGCATCGCGGGGATGTGGAGCGGTGCGACCAGAATGCTGGTCCCCAGCTTGATGCGCGTTGTCTTGGCGGCGACATACGTCAGCGTTTCGATGGGATCGTATGCGACGGCGTAGGACTCCGGCATCGGCCGTCCCGGTTGACCGTCCGCGGTGCGCGGGGTGAGTGGCCGGAGCAGCCGCTCGAGGACCCACACGGTCGCATACCCGCGTCGCTCCGCTTCTTGGGCGGCTTCTACAATCGCCTGCGGGGAGGCGAGCGACCCCGTCTGCGGGAGCGCGAAGCCAAACTTCATCGGGCAGGGCTGAGCGTCGTTTCGAACCCGTTGGCTTGGAGATTGCCGGCAAACTGCTCGGCGGCACTCCGGCTCATTGGCGGCCCGACCCACACGCGGATGATGGGACCCTCGACGATCGAGGCCGTGTAGCCCTTCGCCCGGAGTTGCCGGATCAGGTCATCCGCGTACTCGCGACGCTTGAACGCTCCTGCCTGGACACGGAACTCGGGAGGGCCCGGCGGAACCGCGGCGCGCGCGGGAGAGCCCGCGGCCGCCGGCGCCGAAGAAGGAACGGCTGCGTTTGGCGGCGCCGGGGCCGAAAGCGGCGTTGCCCTCGTGGGAGCAGACGGGCGAGGGACGGGCGGCGAGGTAGCCGGTGGGGGCGCGGCCACGTCCTTTCCGGAGGCCGGTGCCGAAGCAGGGGCGAGGGGTGTCGTGGCCGGTACCGTCTGGGGAGGATGTGTGACCAGGTAGCCCGCCGCGGCGCTGACCACCAACACGGTCAGGAGTCCGGGCACCGTGGCGAGAATCTTGCCGGTCACGACAGCCGCCACCCCTCCCTCTGCCATCAGTGGATACCCGTGTGCGATCCCAGGCTCAATTCCCTTCGGGGATGTGTTTACCTGCTCATCCCACGCGCGCAGAGACTAGGGATTCCCCCCGCGTTGCTGGAACACGTACATGCCCTTGCACAAACGAATGCACCCGAGGAGCCTGAGACGATGAGCAATGCAACCCTCCGTCCCGTGGAAGTCGAAGACCTGGCCGCGATCAAGACCGTCGCGGACGTACACCTGTCGCGCGACGGCCGCCGCGCCGCCTATACCCTCGCCGAGATCGATCTCGACGGGGATCGATACCGCACCGCGATCTGGGTCGTGTCCACCGACGGCGGCGACCCGGTGCGGTGGACGCACGGACCGCAGCGCGACTTCGCGCCGCGGTGGTCGCCCGATGGACGGTGGCTGGCCTTTCTCTCCGACCGCGACGATGACCCCGCGCAGTTGTACATCATGCCCGCAGACGGCGGCGAACCGCGCAGGCTGACCACGATCGCGTCCGGAGCCGGCCCGGCGGTGTGGTCCCCTGACGGAGAGCGGATCGTGTTTGCCACCCGCGTGCCGAAGGAGGTGCCCCCGGTCGAGAAGGAGGCGCAGGCACGCTGGGCCCGGCGGCCCAAGGTGATCACGAGGGCGCAGTATAAGGCCGACGGCGAGGGATACACGTTCGGCGCATCGAGCCAGGTGTTCGTGCTTTCGCCGGCGACCGGGGTGGCGATCCAGGTGACGCGTGACGACGGCGAATGCCTCAACCCCGCCTGGTCACCGGACGGCACACGGATCGCGTTCTGCCGCAGCCGCGGAGGTATCGCGGACTATTCCCTCTTCGACCTGTGGGTGATAGATGCAGATGGCCGCAATGCGCGCCGCCTCACGCAGGATATCGGGCGCGCGTCTTCGCCGACGTGGTCCCCGGATGGGTCGACCATCGCGTGCTACGGCACGGACGACCAGGAACCGGGGGTGGGCGAGTCGTTGACGCGTGTCTGGCTCGTGCCCGCGGCGGGCGGCGCGGCGCGGTGTCTCACCGCCGAGTACGACCGCGGCGCAGCCATCCTCCCCCGTCCGGCCGTGACCCCCGGCCCGGTTTGGTCCGCCGACGGCTCCTCGATCACGTACGTCGTGGCGACGGCCGGGAGCCAGCACATCGTGCGCGCCGATGTGGCGACCGGAGCGGTGTACCCCGTCGTGGCCGGCGAACGGCAGGTGCTCCGCGCCAGCGCGGCGGAGGCTGCCGGAACAATCGCCTTCATCGCCACCGACCCGCACACTCCTAGCGACGTGTTCGCCTGTCAGTGGGAGGGCTCTAGCGAGCGGCGCCTGACGCACGTCAACGCGACCCTGCTGTCGGAGATGTCGCTGCCGCGCGTCGAGCGGCGCACGTTTGCGAATCCCCACGGAGAACCCGTCGAAGGGTGGCTCTTCCGTCCGGTGAACGGCGTCGCGCCATCGCCGTTGCTCCTCGACATCCACGGCGGCCCCCACAGTTTTCACGGCAACCTCTTCACGCTGGGGTACTTTTACCGTTACGTCTTGGCGTCGAGAGGATGGGCGGTGCTCGCCCTCAATCCTACCGGGTCGGGGTCGTACGGGAAGGCCTTCGCCCACGCCATCCGGGGCCGGTGGGGAGAGTACGACCTGCCCGAGCAGGTTGCCGCGGTCGACGCGCTGGTGGCGGAAGGTATCGCGGACGCCCGCCGCCTGGCGGTCGCCGGCTACTCCTACGGGGGCTTTATGACTTCGTGGACGATCACCCATACCGATCGCTTCAAAGCCGCGGTGGTGGGGGCCCCGGTCGTGAACCTCGAGTCCTTCCATGGGACATCGGATATCGGGATGTGGTTTGCGCCGTGGGAGATGCGCGGCAACGTCGATCACGAGCGCGAGACGTACCGGCGGTTATCGCCCATCCACTACGTAGATCAGGTGGTCACCCCCACGTTGATCGTGCACGGCGAAGCGGATGACCGCTGCCCAATCGGGCAGGGAGAGGAACTGTTTCTCGGGCTCATCGCCGCCGGACGGGTCCCCACCGAGTTTGTGCGGTATCCCGGCGAAGGCCACCTGTTCCTCGGCACCGGACGTCCCAGCCACCGGTTGGACGTCAATCGACGGGTGCTCGCCTGGCTGGAGAAGTACACGCTCGAAGACGGCCCGGCCTGAGACGACGCAGCCGGCAGGGGGAGGGAAGCATGCGGATCACGGACCTCGAAGCGATTCCCGTCGCGGTGCCCGATCCTCCGCTTCGAAACTCGTGGGGGGTCCACGCGCCATATTTCCTGCGAACCATCCTGCGGCTCCGCACCGACGAGGGCCTGGTCGGGTTGAGCGAGACCTACGGTCCCGACATCGTCACGCCGCTCATGGTGGACCGCGCCCGCCAGGTGGTCGTCGGGGACGATCCCACCAATATGCAGCGATTCGTCTACCGCCTGCGCTCTCCGATCATCGCCGGCGCGATCGAAGTGGCGTGCCTCGATCTGATCGGCCGGGCCACGAACCGGCGGGTATGCGACCTCCTCGGCGGCCCGGTGCGGGAGCGGGTCGCATTCAGCGCCTACCTCTTCTTCAAGTATGCGGGCGATGACATCTGGGGAGAGGTGGGGTCTCCTGAGCAGATGGCGGCGCTGGCCGGGAAATTTGTCGACCGGTTCGGCTTCACCACGCTCAAGGTGAAGGGAGGCGTGCTCCCCCCGGCCGAGGAGGTTGAGACGATGCAGCTTCTCCGGCAGCGGTTCGGTCCCGACCACGCCCTTCGTCTGGACCCGAACGCGGTCTGGTCGGTGGAGACGAGTCTCAAGGTCGCCTACGAACTCGAGCGGTCAGGCGTCTGGCTGGAATACCTGGAGGATCCGACCGAGGGCATCGCGGGGATGGCCCGGGTGCGCGAGCGCATTACGATGCCGCTCGCGACCAATATGTGCGTGACGGCGTGGGAGGAGATCGCTCCCGCGGTCGAGGCTCGCGCCGTCGATGTGATCCTCTCCGACCACCATGGGTGGGGTGGCTTACGGGCCTGTCAGGAGCTCGGCCGGATCTGCGCGACCTTCCATCTGGGGATCGGGATGCATTCCAACAGCCACCTGGGGATCTCGATGGCGGCCATGACGCATTTGGCGAGCGTCGTGCCGGCCATGGTGGTGGCGTCGGATACGCACTACCCGTGGCTGACCGAAGACGTCCTTTCCGGCGATGGATTCCGGTTCCACGGGGGGGCGCTTGCGATCCCGCCGGGCCCCGGACTCGGCGTAGAATTAGATGAAGACCAGTTGGCCAAGTACCACGAGACGTTCCAGCGCGGCGTCGTGCGCCAGCGCGATGACACCGCCGAACTGGTAAAGCGCGACCCGGGTTGGCTGCCGATCAAACCCCGCTGGTAAGACCAGCCGCCTTTTTGTTGAAAACACGAGCGCCATGTGCTATTGTTCGATTGGTTTCACGCTCTATTCGCGTCTAACAAGGCTTATCTAGGGGCGTGTTCGATGCGAACAACGTTACGGGATGTGGCGCGCCGCGCCGGCGTTTCACTGGCGACCGTCTCCTACGTCCTGAACCGCGGTCCTCGGCCGGTGGGCGCAGAGCGCCGCGAGCGGGTGCTCGCGGCGGTACGGGAATTAGATTACCTGCCTCCCCCTCGTGAGAGGAAACGGTCGCGCCCGCGCACGATCGGTGTCATCGTTCCCGATGCCTCCCACCCCTTTTTCGCCGGCGCCATCCAGGGGATCGACCATGTGGTGTCTCCGGATGGCCATCTCCTGTTTGTCGCGTCGAGCCTCGAGGATCCCGCGCGTGAGCGGCACCTGGTGCACGCGTTCCTGCGTAGTCGAGTAGACGGTTTGATCCTGACCCCGTGCTGCGAAGAGTCGCCGTACGTCGAGCACATGGTCCAGCGTGGGGTGCCGGTCGTGATCATGGATCGAGGCGGCGCATCGCCTTCCCTCACCCACGTGACGATCAACAACTACAGGAGCGCTTTCCAGGCCGTTCGCCTGCTCTGGGAAAGCGGGCATAACCGGATCGCGCTCGTGAACGGGCCCGACCAGATCGACACCTACCGCGAGCGCCTCCGCGGATACACCGACGCGCTGGCGTTTGCCGGTCTTCCATTCGAGCCTGAGCTCGTGTGCCGAGGTCCGCAGACGTTCGACCACGGCCTCCAGGCCACCCGGACGCTGCTGGGGCTGGCTGAGTCTCCAAGCGCGATCTTCAGCAGCAGCGTCCCGCTGACGTCAGGGGTCCTATCGGGGCTGCGCGAGCGCCGGCTTCGAGTGCCGGCCGACATCGCCCTGGTCGGGTTTGGCGATCCGATCTGGGCGTCGCTCGTGACGCCCCCCCTGACGGTCATCGAGCAGCCGACGGTGCTCCTCGGCGAGGCGGCGGCGCGCCTCTTGGTGGCCAGTATCGGCAGAGAGCCGTCTGCGACGGGCCAACGCGTGGTCCTCGAGACGCGACTGATATTGCGGGAGTCCCACTGGCGGGTGGCCCAACCGGCGGCTGGAGTGACGGTCGGGGCGGAGATGTCCGCCGAATAGCGCGGAGCGGAGTTGCTCGGAGAGTCGAGTCGTCAGATAAAAGGGGAGGGGTTGCGCATGACTACAGGGATCGACCGCCGGGAGTTTCTTCGAGTGGCTGCCCTCGGCGCGGCTGGAGCAGTATCCGCCGTGTACTTTCCCACGCGCGGCGCGCGTGGGGCGCTTGCCGCCATGCCCGAAAAATACACAGAGGCGCCGCTGCTGGCCGGCCTGGTGAAACAGGGGAAGCTGCCGCCGCTGGCCCAGCGGCTCCCGGCCGCGGACGACATTCTCGTCGTCAAGCCGATCGAGGAGATCGGTCAGTACGGCGGCACCTGGCGGCTCGTGTGGAAAGGGCCTGCCGATTTCCACGCCTACGGCCGGGAGAACTACGAGCCCGTCCTCCGCTGGCCCCGCGACCCCAAAGATCCAATCCAGCCCGGACTGGCCAAACGCTGGCAGTTCAGCGACGACGGGAAGACGCTGACGCTGTTCTTTCGAAAAGGGCTCAAGTGGTCCGACGGGAAGCCGTGGACGGTCGACGACATCCTCTTCTGGTGGCAGGATATCGAGACCAACAAGGAACTGACGGCGGCGCCGCACGCGGAATGGGTCGTCGACGGCAAGCCGATGACGCTGGAAAAAGTAGACGACTCCACGATCCGGCTCAAATTCGCCGGCCCGAACGGCCTGGTGCTCCAGATGCTTGCGTTCCACGGCAACCAGTGGCCCCTCAATTTCGAGCGGTTCGGCTTCTTTGCCCCGGCCCATTACCTCAGGCAGTTCCACCCGAAATACAACAAGGACATCAAGGACTACAAGCTCTTCAACGAGAAGGCGGACGATCTCAACCAGGAGCGCCCGGCGATGACGCCGTGGCCCGTCTCGCAGTACCGGCCCGGGGACGCCAAACTGGTCGCCACCCGCAACCCCTACTATTGGAAGGTGGATCCGCAGGGGCAGCAGCTCCCGTACATCGACCGGCTCGAGCTCACGCTGGTCGAGAATAACGAAGCGGCGGCCACGCTGGCGCTCTCCTGCCAGATCGACATGCAGTACCGCAGCATGGACCTGAAGAAGTTTCCGCTCTTCGTGCAGAAGTCCGGCGAGTGCGGCTACCGGGTCTACAAGTGGCGATCGGCGCAGGGCAGCGCGGTGCTGTTCTGGCCGAATCAGAGCTACGGCGGCGACCCCGTGCTCCGGAAGATTTTCCAGGACAAGAACTTTCGGATCGCGCTCTCGCTGGCGCTCGACCGCAAGAAGATCAACGCAGTCTCGTATCTGTATCAAGGGATCATCAACGCTCCGTCGGTCGTGCCCGACTCGGCGTACTTCGTCCCCGAAGTCGCCAAGACGTATCAGGACTACAATCCGAAGTCGGCGGGCGAGTATCTGGACAAGGCGGGCCTCAAGCTGAGCCCGGACGGCAAGACACGCCTCAGGCCGGACGGGAAGTCGCTGGAGGTCACGATCGAAACGCAGCTGCAGGGCGCGGACCTCGACGCGGTCCAGCTGGCCGCTGCGGATTGGAACGCGGTAGGGGTGAAGGCCGTCGTCAAGACGATGTCCCGCGACCTCTACTGGCCGCGGGCGACCGGCAACGAAGTCCAGATCGCCACCTGGTTTGGCGATCGGGGAATCGAGCCGTTCGTCGACCCCATCTACATCTTCCCGTTCGACGAGCGCTCCTGGATGGCGCCCGCGTTCGGGACGTACTACAAGACCAACGGCCAGAAGGGCGAGAAACCCGTCGGGTCGCTGGCCGAGATGCAGAAGATGTACGACCAATTCAAGGTGACGGTCGACCGGGCCAAGCAGGTCGCGATCGGCAAGCGGCTCGTCCAGATGGCGGTCGAAGAGTGTATGGCGATCAACACGGTGGGCGCCACCCCCGTCCCGTTGATTGTGAAGAACAACTTCAAGAACGTTCCGATACAATACATGCAGGACTGGATCATCATGTCGCCGGGGAACCTCGACACGATCCAGTTCTTCTTCAAGAAGTCCTAGTGGGCACGCGCACGACCGTACACGGGGGGTCCGCATGATCGCGTTCATCATCCGGCGCCTCTTGGCGATGATTCCCACACTATTCTTCGTGTCGATCGCCACCTTCATCATCATTCAGTTGCCTCCGGGTGACTTCTTGACGTCCCTGCAGGCGCTCGCCGCGAGTTCGGGCTCCGGCGCCGACAAGGCCGCGATGGACAACCTGCGCCACCAGTACGGGTTGGATCAGCCGAAGTGGGTACGGTACGTCAAGTGGGTCTCGGGCTTCCCCCGCGGCGACTTCGGCTACTCGTTCGAGTGGAAACGCCCGGTGCGCGAGTTGATCGCGGACCGGCTCGGGCTGACGATCCTGCTGTCGGTCCTGTCGCTGGTGCTCATGTGGATCGTCGCGGTGCCCGTCGGGATCTACTCCGCCACGCACCAGTACTCGGGCACGGATAACACGCTGACGGCGCTTGCGTTTCTGGGGCTCTCGGTGCCCGATTTTCTCCTCGGGCTGGTGTACGTGTTCATCGGGCTCTTCGTCTTCGGCGCGTCGGTGACCGGCCTGTTCTCGCAGCGGTTCGCCGACGCGCCCTGGTCGGCCGGCAAGGTGCTCGACCTCTCGAACCACCTGTTCTGGCCCGCGCTCATCCTCGCCGTGGCCGGCATGACCCAGCTGATCCGGATTCTGAGGGGGAGCATGCTCGAGGTGGTCGGGCAGCAGTTCGTCAGGACCGCCCGGGCGAAGGGGTTGAGCGAGCAGGTGGTCATCCACAAGCACGCCGTCCGGGTGGCAATCAACCCCCTCGTCAGCGTGATGGGGATGCAGCTTCCGCAGTTGATCTCGGGGGCGACGATCCTCGGCATCGTGCTCTCGCTGCCGACCACCGGCCCGATGTTCATCCGCGCGCTGACCAGCCAGGACATGTATCTGGCGGGGACATTCCTCCTCTTTCTCGCGCTGATGTTGATGGTCGGGAACTTGCTCGCCGACGTCGCGCTCGCCGCGATCGACCCAAGGATTCGCTATCAATGAGCGTGTTCGAGAAGCCGGCCGCCGCGGTCGCCGGCGAGATTCCCGCCGTGACGGCGGCGGCCCCCGCGGCGGGCCGGATAGGGATGACCCGCCGGCAGCTGATCTGGCGGCGCTTCATCCGGAGCCGCGCCGCCGTCATGGGCGGGCTTGTCGTCGTCGGATTTTACATCGTCGCGCTGTTCGCGAACTTCCTCGCGCCGTACGGGGTCGACCAGCGGTTTATCGAGTACCTGTACGCGCCGCCCCAGGGCCTCCATCTTGACCTGCGGAGGGGTCTCTACGTCTACGGGGTGCAGCAGACGGTGAACCCGGACACCTTGCTCACCACGTATGCCATCGACCGAAGCCGCCGCGTCTCCCTCCGCTTCTTCGTGCGGGGGGACTCCTATCCGGTGCTCGGCCTCTTCACGTCCGATCTCCACTTGTTCGGTGTGGGTGATGCGGGGAGCGGCGCGTTCTTCCTGGGGACCGACCGGCAGGGGCGCGACATGCTGTCCCGCATCCTGATCGGAAGCCAGATGTCGCTCACGATCGGCCTCGTCGGGGTGTTCCTCAGCCTCATCATCGGCTCGGTGCTGGGTGTCGTCTCGGGCTACTACGGGGGGCGGGTGGACGAGGTCGTCCAGCGGCTGATCGAAGTCATCCGCTCGTTCCCGGCGATCCCGCTCTGGATGGCGCTTACGGCGGCGCTCCCGCAGCACTGGCCGCCCGAACGCGTCTACTTTGCGATCACCGTGATCCTCTCCGTGATCGGGTGGACGTGGCTGGCGCGTCAGCTGCGCGGCAAGGTGCTTGCGCTTCGAGAAGAGGAGTTCGTCACCGCCGCGCGGGTCATGGGGGCGCACGACGGCCGGATCATCTTCAAGCATCTCCTGCCGCAGGTCTTCGGGCATATCGTCGTGATCGCGACCCTGGCGATGCCGGGAATGATCCTGGCGGAGACCGCGCTCTCGTTCCTCAATCTCGGCCTGCGGCCGCCGCTGACGAGTTGGGGGGTCCTGCTCCAAGAGGCGCAAAACCTCGAGAGCCTGCGCAATTATCCGTGGTTGCTGATTCCCGCGGGGTTCATCTCGGTGGTGGTGCTTGCGTTCAACTTCTTCGGCGACGGTCTCCGCGACGCCGCCGACCCCTACTCGGCCTGATCGCTACCGCACCGATACGCACGGCGGAGGGCTCGGATGCGCATTGCCGAGGTGAAGCTCATCGCCTTTCGGTACCCGTCGCGGGTGGTGCGCGATGCCGAGGGCCACGGGCATCCCGGACCGGTCCACGAGGCGATCCAGACCCTCACGGTGATCACGACCGATGACGCCGTGGAGGGGTATTCGTTCGGGGGGAGCGAGCCGCTGATCCGGGTGGCGGCCGGATGGCTCGCCGGCGAGGATCCGTTCGACCGGGAACGGATCTGGCAGATGCTTCGCCGGCACCAGCGGTTGCACGGCGACGTGCTGACCGACCGGAACCTCGCGATCATCGACAACGCCTTGTGGGACTTGACGGGTCGGGCTCTCGACCTCCCAGTGTGCAAGCTGCTGGGCCGGTATCGGGACACCGTGCCGGCCTACGGGAGCACGATGTGCGGGGACGATCTCCCCGGAGGCCTGAGCTCCCCCGAGGCATACGCGGATTTTGCCGCGGCCCTCGTGTCGGAGGGGTATCCGGCCATCAAGCTGCACACGTGGATGCCGCCATTGGGACCGGACCCCAAGCGCGACGTCGCCGCGTGTCGGGCGGTGCGCGAACGGGTCGGGCCCAACGTCCGCCTCATGCTGGATTGCTATCACGATTACAGCCGGACCGACGCCCTGTACATCGGCCGGGCCCTGGAAGAGCTCGACTTCTACTGGCTCGAGGAGCCGATGAGCGAGCACAGCATGAGCTCGTACGTCTGGCTGGCGAAGGAGCTGCGCATCCCGATCGTCGGGCCGGAAACCGCCGAGGGCAAGATGTTCACCAGGGCGGAATGGATCCTGCAAGGCGCCGCCGATATCAGCCGGTACTCCGCGAACGTGGCCGGGATCACCGCGATGATGAAGGCGGTCCACCTGTGCGAGTCGTTCGGGATCCAACTGGAGGTGCACGGTGGTGGCCCGGCCAACCTGCAGGCGCTGGGCGCGATGGGGATTCCGGGCGAGTACTACGAGCGGGGGTTGCTGCACCCATTCTTCGACTATCGCGAGGCCGCCCCATGGTTCAGCGACCTCATCGATCCGATGGACGCCCAGGGCCGTGTGCACATCTCGCAAAAGCCGGGGCTCGGCACGGAGATCGACTGGGACTTCATCGAGCGGTATAAGGTGTAAGCCAGACCACGAGGCCGGCGATAGCGACGGCGGACCCGAGCAGCCAAAAGACAGGTTCGTACCCGCCGAGCCAGACCCACAGCAGAGAGGCGCCGACGGGACCCACGGCGCGGGCGCCGTTGGCCCACAGCCCGATGGCGCCGTTGACGCTGCCGTAGTAGCGCCGTCCGAAGACTTCCGCAACCGCCGTCGCGCGCGCTAGTGTCGACATGCCGTTGGCAGCGCCGAGGAGGACGATCACCGGGATCACGCTGGGGAGGCGTGCCACCATGGCGAGCAGTGCCATCCCCGCTCCCTGCGCGAGGAAGATCGATGCGGTCGCCGTGCCGGCGCCGAGCCACGAGGCAATCGGGACAAAGAGCAGGCGCCCCGGCAACTGCATCGCCCCCATCCACCCGACGGCGGCCGCTGCGTAGGTGGGTGAGTATCCTTGCGAAGTTAAGTAGGGGATCGCGTGCACGCTGACCGTGGCCGCGACGAATGTGCTGGCGGCAAACGCCACTGCGAGGATCCAGAAGATCGCGGTGCGGAGCGCCGCGCTGAGGGGCATCCCTCCCACCGCGGCGGTGGGGAGATCGTCCTTTGACGGTGGGGTGGCGGGGGCGGGCCGGAGCGCGAGGGCATGGATCGGGATGGTGGTGGCCGCGAGGAACGCCGCCAACACCGCCACGGTCGTGCGCCAGCCGAACCGCTCGAGCAGATGCGCGGTGATCGGCAGGAAGATCGTGCTGGCCAGGCCGCCGGCGAGCGTGAGGACCAGCAGGGCGCGGTCGCGCCGGTACGGGAACCACTGCACGATGGCGGCGAAGGCGGGCTCATACAGCACCGTGGCCATCGCGAGCCCCATGCCGCCCCAGACGATGTAGAGTTCGCCCAAGGTCTGGATCCGTGACCACGCCAGGAGGAGGACTGCGGCGAGGCAGGACCCCGCCGTCATCAGGGCGCGCGGACCATACCGATCGAGCCATCGCCCCACGGGTATCGCCGCCAGGGCCGAGGCGGCCAGGGCCGTGGAGAAGGCACCGGTGACCGCCGCTCGAGACGCGCCGAGATCGCGCTCGACGGCCTGGAGGACGACCGGGAAGCTGTAATAGGCGATCCCCCACGAGATGATCTCCGTGACGGACAGGGCAGCGACGACCACCCAGCCATATGCGGGATCCCTCTCGGGAGTCCGCGGACTCTCCAGCGTCGTCTCCCTCAACGCCAGAATCTTCTGCGGAGCGTCCGCGTGTCCTGCGCCTCGGGACGACGCGGGAATGCGGACGTCGGGATGGAATCTGGTGGAGGTGCTCTCGTTTCTCGCGCGGCGGGTGCTGGGAATGATCCCGATCGTTTTCGGAGCGAGCCTCATCGTCTTTATCGTGGGACATCTCGCTCCCGGCGACCCTGTGCAAATCCTCTTCGGAGATATCAGCGATCCGATCATCGAAGCGCGGGCCCGCGCGAGTCTCGGTTTGGATAAGCCGCTGGCCGTGCAGTACCTGCGGTTCCTGGACCGTCTGGCTCATCTCGACCTCGGAACCTCCTACGCCTACCCGGGGATGCGGATCGGCAGGATGATCGGCGCGGCGCTGCCGGTCAGCCTGGAGCTGGCAATCATGGCGGTCCTCGTGGCGGTGGCGGTGGGAGTGCCGTTGGGAGCCGTGGCCGCGCTCCGGCGGCATTCGCTGCTGGATCGTGCGGTGCGGTTCATCACGGTGCTCGGGATCGCGGTGCCGTTCTTTGTGATCGCGGTGATCCTCGTGCTCGTGTTTTCGCTGAGGCTGCGCTGGCTGCCGGTATCGGGGTGGGGCACGCCTAGGGACCTCGTGCTCCCGATCGTGATTCAGATGCTGCGCCCCATGGCCTACCTCGCCAGGATCACACGGTTGTCGTTGTTGCAGGTGCTGGGGGAGGATTACATTCGCACTGCCCGGGCCAAGGGACTCCCCACCCGCCTCGTCACCTTCCGGCACGCGCTGCGCAACGCGGCGGTCACCATTCTCACGACGGCCGGTCTCACCCTCAGCCTCGCGTTCACGGGGGCGTTTGTCACGGAGACGATCTTCGGCATCCCGGGGATGGGCCGGGCGACGGTGACGGCGATCTTTCAGCGCGACTACCCGATGATCCAGGCCGTGGTCCTTGTGTACACGGGGCTCATCCTGACCCTCAACTTGATGATGGACTTGGCGTATGCGGTGGTCGATCCGCGGATACGCTACGCCTAGCTCCGATGCGGTGGGCGCGGCGGGACCCCCCGACGGCGATCGCGGCCGCGGTGCTCGTGCTCCTCGTGAGCGGGTGCCTTGCGATTCCGGCGGTGAGTCCGTACTCGGTCGGCGGCCAAAACCTGGGACAAACCTTCCAACCCCCGGGACCCACGCATTGGCTCGGCACGGATCACCTGGGCCGCGACATCCTCGTACGTGTCGCGTACGGGGCGCGCATCTCGTTCCTCATCAGCGTGCTGGCCGTCGCCGCGCATACGGTGATCGGGATCGTCGTAGGCATGGCCGCGGGGTTTCTGGGAGGCTGGATCGACGGCGGGCTCATGCGGATGACCGACGTGTTCCTGGTGTTTCCCCCGCTCCTCTTTCTGATCCTGATCACCGGGCTGCTCGGCCCCAGCCTGGTGAACATCATCATTGCCCTCTCCGCGGTGGGGTGGGCCGGAATGGCGCGGCAAGTGCGGGCCGAGGCCTTGGCGCTGCGCGAGCGGGAGTTTGTGACTGCGGCGCGGGCCAGCGGTGCGACCGACTCCTGGATCCTCGGCCGCCACGTCTTCGTCAACATTGTGACGCTGGCCCTGGTCCGCGCGTCCTTGGACATCGGCCCGGTGATCCTGTCGGAAGCCACGCTGTCGTTCCTCGGCATTGGGATCCAACCGCCGACGCCGTCGTGGGGGGTGATGATCGCGGCCGGCTTCACGCACCTCCGCACCTACCCGTACCTGACGGCCATCCCGAGCGCCGTGCTCTCGATCGCCATCCTGGCCGTGACGTTCGTAGGCGAGGGGATCGCCGAGGCGCTGGATCCCCGGTGGAGGCGGCGCTAGGCGTGGCGGGCGCCCGCGCGCACGCCCTCCCACACAGCGGGCATGACTTCACGCAGGAGCAGCGGGATCTGATGCTCGTAGTTGAGCGCGCCGACGCGCACCGCGATGTGACGACACCCAGCCGCCCAATATTTCAGGATCCCCTCCGCGACGACCGCCGGCGGCCCGGAGATGAGCCGGTCGAAGCTGCGAGGTCCGTAGGTCTCTGGCCAGTACCGCCGAACGTACTCTTCCGCTTCGGCGCGGGCCTTGGCCGGGTCAGGCTGGATGTTCACGAGGCTGCCGCAGCCGACGGAAAAATTGCGGAGATCCTTGCCGATTGATGCGGCGAGGGTCTCCAGCCGCTCACGCAGGGCGCCAAACTGGGCCGGAGTCAGGCCGGTCGGGTGCCAGCCGTCCGCGTGGCGCAGGGCCCGGAGCAACATCCGGTCCACCATCTCGGGGGGGCCGTCGAGGTTGGGAGCATTGGCCAGATAGATCGGCGGGGGGGTCTGCAGGGGTTTCGGATAGGCGCTCACATCGTCAAACTGGTGGAACCGCCCGGCGAAGGTGACGTGATCTTCTCGCCAGAGCCGCCGCACGGCTTCCAAAGTCTCCAACAGGCGGGGCACGCGGTCACGCGTGTTCAGCCGGTAGGGGCGCATCTCGCGATCGTCGCCGCCGCCGATGCAGACGGAGAGTTCAATCCGACCCCTGCTGATCACATCGAGGCTCGCCCACTGGATCGCAAACAGGATCGGATCGCGCAGGATGAACGTCGAGAGGCAGCCGACGTTGAGGCGAATCCGCTGCGTGCGGCCGGCCAGCGCGCCGAGCAGGGCGATGACCTCGATGCGGGGTTTCTCGAGGAGGTTGTCCCCGACGCTGACGGCCCCGAAGTGTCCAGAGGCCTCCGCCTGTGCCGCCGCATCGAGCAGCTGCTCGACGGTCAGGATGCCGAGCAGGCACCCCCGGTTCGGCAGGCTCAACGTGAACGTCGCCGGCTGGTCGGTCACTTCACGATCGACGCCGTGGCGAGATGCTCGAGAAAGCCGAGGCCGTAGGGGGTGAGGGTGAGGTCACGCACGTAGGGTTTTTTCAAGATTACTTCACGCACATGGTAGATCGGGAGCACACCGACGTCGTCGAAGACGAGGAAGCGTTCGACCTCGGCCATTTTCCGGAGGACGGCGTCCCGGGTACGCTCGTGGTTTGCGGCATCCACCATCTTGTCGTACGCGGGGTTCACATATCCGGAGAAGTAGTTGAAGGGGGCCTTCGAGGCGAACAGCGCGAACAGGTAATCATTGGGATCGGCGATGTCCGCGGTCCACCCGGTCACCGCGGCAAACGCGGTTCGCCTTCGCATGTCGCTCCGCCATTTGGCAATATCCAGGATCTGCACGTGCGTGTCGATCCCGAGGTTCTGCTGGATCATCGCCGCCACAACCTCAGCCGCCTCCCGCGGCCCGAATCCCCGAGGGTTCGGGCCCAGGAGCAGGGGAGGAAGTCCCTTGCCTCCGGGGTAGCCGGCTTCGGCAAGGAGGGACCGGGCTTTCGACGGATTGTACGCGATGGCAGGGAGGGGATGATACCCTGGAAGGCCGGGGGGAAGGATCTCATTCGCCGGCTGATAGAGCCCGACGAAGACCGCCTTGACGATTTCCGGTCGATTGACCGCGAGGGCGATCGCCCGCCGTATACGGGCGTCCTTGAACGGGGGATAGGCGAAGGTATTCAGCGCAAGGAAAGTGGTCGAAGCGCGGTTGTACTCGACGATCTCCTTGCTCAGCTTTGGATCCCGCCTGAGACGAGTATATTCACTCCCGGGCACCTGGACGATGTCCAGTTCGCCCGCCTCGTACTTCTCGACGTCGACGTTCGGATCGGGAACGATCTGTAGGACGATCCGCTGGATCTTGGGGGCGCCCCCGAAGTATGCCGGGTTGGCGGCCAGCACGATCTGGTTGCGGAGCGACCACTGCACCACCCGGAATGCGCCGGTCCCGTTGGCGTGCGTGGTGCCCCATTCCTGGCCTCCCTGTTCCACCGACTCTCGCGAGACGATGGACGAGGCGACGTGGGCGAGCCGGACGAGGAGATCGCCCTCACTGGGCCGGTCGACCTTGATCTCCAGCTCGGTCGGGCTGACCACTCTGACCCCGCGGAGGCCCGGGGCCTTTCCCGCCTGTTCGTCCTGGTACCCCTCGATCGGCGTCAGGAGGAGTTCGGCGTTCGGGGAGTTCAGCTTGGGGCTCGCCAGCCGATCCAGCGAATATTTGACATCGTTCGCGGTGACCGCTTGACCGTTCTGAAACTTGAGGCCGTCTCTCAGAATGAACCGGTAGGTGCGGCCGTCGGGGGAGACCGTCCAGCTCTTCGCGGTGAAGGGTTTCACTTGTCCTAGTGCGGTGACCTCGAGGAGCGGCGTGTAGACGTCCTGCAGCAAGGCGGTCCCGGTCGGGTCGTCCGTCAGGGCGGGGTCGAGGGTCGTCGGATCGGCCTGGATCGAGATCCGCAGCGCCGCCTCGGTCTGGGCCCCGGCCTGCGGCGCGATCAAAGCGGCACCCAGGAGCACCACGAGTGCGGCGCACAGCGCGGTTGGTCGCAGCATCAATCTACCCCCTTCCTTCTATCATGGCTTCGGACCAGGGGATGCCCGGCCTCGATGAGACCCAGGGCGCGGTGCGGAGCCGTTCGGCGGCAATGACGAGATCGTCCACCAGCGCTCTGGCGATCGTCGTGCCTTTCTCCTTCGTCCCCAACGTCGCGTCACCGTACACGCCGGTATCCGAGTGGCCCGGTCCCGGCTCTCGGTGATAGGCGGATGGGACGAAGACGCCGCGGGCATCCGGCCGCTCAGGAATCTCCGCGACCACTCGCTCGAGGCGCACCACCTCCGGGGCGATGGCGAGGAGCAGCGAGGTCTCATACTCGTCGGCGTGGCTCCCCTTCGGCTGCATGAGCAACCCGGAGATCCGCTGGGCACCGAGGTCCCCGATCCTCGTGACGCCGACGAGCAGCCGGTGCACGCGGTCGAGATCTCGTGCCACGATCTCCAACACCGGGAAGGTGGACACGCCGGTGTTCAGCACAAAGAACCTCCTGGGTCCGTGCCGGTGCATGGAAAGAATAATCTCTTTCATCATCGCCCCAAAGGTGCCCGCTTCGAGGTGGGTGCTCCCCGGAAACGCGGAGAAGTGCGGGTAGTAGCCGTATGTGACCGTGGGCATGATGATGGTTTCGACCTGCTCGGCGACGCGACGCGCCAGATAATCCGCCATGATGTGATCGGTCCCGAGGGGGAGGTGGGGACCGTGCTCCTTGGCGGCCGCTCCCACGGGGATCACGACCAACGGGTCGGCGGTGAGGAGCGGTTCGGCCTCCGCCCACGTGAGCTGTTCCAAGAACACGCCTCGGAGTCCCATGCGCACCCGCCATGTTCTGGCCGCGGCAGTTCTGCGGCGCCGCATCAGAAGTTGTGCTCGTGCGGGAAACGTCAGGGTATTCTCCAGGGCGGGAGGGGGTCCTGCGCGAATAGGGAGGCGCGTGAAGCTGGGCTGCTTTCGTTCGGGGCTCCTCGACGCGCTCCCCCTCTGGCTGGGCGTTGTGCCGTTTGGATTTGTCTACGCGGCGGTGGGACGCCGCGCCGGCCTCAGCGTGTGGGAACTTCAGCTCATGTCCATGCTCGTGTATGCGGGCGGCGCGCAGTTCACCGTCGTGCGTCTCGTCGCCGAGCGTGCCCCGCGTCATTTCCTGATCGTGGCGACGGCGCTCATCAATCTCCGGCACGTGCTCTACGGGGTCTCGCTGGCCCCGCACCTCAAGCAGGTTCGGGCCGGCGTCCGCGCGCTCGCGGCGTTCTTCATCGTCGATGAGAGTTACGGCCTCGGGATGCGGGCGTTTCTCGAGGGTCGCGGATCCGTATCCTATCTCGTGGGGGCGGGGGTCTCATTGTATCTGGCCTGGAACGTGGGGACTGCGCTCGGGATCCTCTTCACGGCGGCCCTGCCCGATCCGAGGAACCTCGGGCTCGACCTCGTGTTTCCACTCACGTTCGTGGCCTTGCTGGCCCCGCTGTTGCGGCACGCGCCGAACCGGTGGGCCGCGCTCACCGCGTTCATCGCGGGTCTGGTTGTGCTGCCGGCGTTGCCTGCCGGCGTGGGGTTCGTCGCGGCGACGATGCTGGGGATGCTCGGGGGGATGTGGGTGCGTGACTGACACGATCGTGGCGATGGCGGTCGCCACGTTCCTCACGCGGGCCATCGGGCTCTGGGGCGCGCCGCTTCGCGCTCCGTGGATGCTGCGCGCGGTCGGGCTGGTTCCGGTCGCGGCGTTTGCGGTCCTCGTGTCGGCCAGCCTCGACCTGAAACCCGGGGCGTGGTTTCGCTGGCTGGTGGTCGCATTGGGCGGGTGGCTCTCCTGGCGCGGGGTTCCGGTGTGGGCCTGTCTTGGGATCGGACTCGCGATCTACCTCGTCGGGTCGTCGATCTTCCGGTGAAGCCGTCCGGTCTGGGGAGGGTGGCCGGTGGAGGAATGATCCTGGGCGGGGTGGCCATCACCCAAATCCGACCTCGTGAGGGGGCGGGGAAGATAGGATAGTGCTTCCGCTGCAGCAAAGGGATTGGTAAACGCCCACCCGAATATTACTATCTTGTTCCACGCAACCTCCTGGCATCTTCCAACGACGTTTCTGGGGGGGATGATCGTGGCCACGCTCACGCGTCGAGGTTTCTTGAAACTGACGGGGGTGGGCGTGGGCACGCTCGCCCTCTCAGAGCTGGGGTTCGACCTCGCCCACGCGTACCAGGTTCGTCAGACTCTCCGCATCGCCGGCGCCACCCAATCCCACTCAGTTTGTCCGTACTGTGCCGTGGGGTGCGCGCTCGTGGCCTACACGCGGAAAGAGGCCGACGGGACGGTCAAGATCCTGCAAATTGAAGGCGACCCGGATAGTCCTATCACCGAGGGCCGGCTGTGCCCCAAAGGGGCGACGGCCATGCAACTCGCCACCTCGGCCCGGCGCGTGGAACACCCTCTGTACCGAGCGCCTGGCGCATCCTCCTGGCAGACGGTGTCCTGGGATTTTGTGCTGGACAAGATCGCCCAGCATGTCAAGGCGACCCGCGATCGGACGTTTGTTGCCACGGATGCGGCGGGCAATGTCGTCAATCGGACGGAAGGCATGGCATTCGCCGGCGGGGCGACGTTCAGCAACGAGGAAGGGTACCTCGCCACGAAGGTGATGCGCGGCCTGGGCGCGGTGTACTTAGAGCAGCAGGCCCGGGTCTGACACGGCCCCACGGTGGTCAGTTTGGCCGCCACGTTCGGAAGAGGGGCAATGACAAATCACTGGAGGGACATCAAAAACGCCGACTTGATTTTGATCAACGGCGCCAACCCGGCGGAGGCGCATCCGGTCGGGTTCCAGTGGTTCATGCGCGCCAAGCTAGATCCCGCACGCGGCCCCGGCAAGGGGGGTGGGGCCAAGATCATTCACGCCGATCCCCGCTTCTCCCGCACGTCGGCGGTGTCCGACATCTACCTCAGGATCCGGACCGGCACCGACGTGGCGTACTATGGTGGGCTGATCAACTACGTCCTCCAAAGCGACCTTTATCACGCCGAGTACGTCAAGCACTACACGAATGCTGCCTTCATCGTGAAAGAGGGCTACGCGTTCACCGACGGCTTGTTCAGCGGCTACGACAAGGACAAGCGGACCTACGATACGTCGACGTGGGCGTACGAAGGCGACGAGGCCGCAAACGCGGCCTTTGAGCGCACGCAAAAAGAAGCGCTCGCCCACGGCGAGGCCCCCTCCACGGGCGCCGGTGTCAGCTTCGCCAAGCGGGACGACACCCTCCAGAATCCGCGTACGGTGTTCCAGCTGCTGAAGAAACACTACGAACGCTACACCCCGGAGATGGTCTCGAAGATCACCGGCATCCCCCCGGAGGACTTCCTGAGGGTCGCGAAGCTCGTCGGCGAGATGGGCCGGCCCGACAAGGTGATGACGATCGTGTACGCGGTCGGGCTCACCCATCACACCACCGGTAGCCAGATGATTCGGACGGGCGCCGTGCTGCAGCTCCTGCTCGGCAACATCGGGCGCCCCGGCGGGGGCATGAACGCCGAGCGCGGGCACGCCAACATCCAGGGGAACACCGACAACGCGATCTCCTGGGATATCCTGCCCGGATACATGCGCGTCCCGGCACCCGGCCAAAAGTCCCTCAGCGATTACGTCGCCAAGAGCGCGTCGAAAAAGTCCGACCCGCATTCCTGGAACTTCTTCGGCACCAACTACCGGAAATTTACGGTGAGCCTGCTCAAAGCCTGGTACGGAGATGCGGCCACCAAGGACAACGACTTTGCCTTCCACTATCTCCCCAAGCCGGCCGGGAATTCCTCGTGGATGTCCATCTTCGACCAGGCCCTGCGGGGGAAGATGGAAGGGCTGTTCCTCTCCGGCATGATGGCGACGAGCATCGGTCCCGACGTCAACCAGGTGCTCCAGGCGCAGGCAAACTTGAAATGGCTCGTGGTCATGGATCCCTTCCCGACCACCAGCTCCGAGTTCTGGCACGCTCCCGAGATGGACCCGAGCAAGGTCCAGACCGAGGTCTTCCACATCCCGTGCACGCACTGGATCGAGAAGGCCGGCTCGTTCACGAACAGCGGTCGGTGGGTGCAGTGGAAGGACCAGGTCATCCCTCCGCAGGGCGAGGCCCGGGATGACCAATCGGTCCTCGCCGACCTTTTCCAGCGCGTCAAGGCACTGTACCAGGCCGATCAGCAGAACGGCAAGTTCCCAGACCCGATTCTGCACCTGACGATGGACTACAAGGACCCGCGAAAGCCCGAGCTGGACGAGATCGCCCAGGAGATCAATGGCAAAGACCTCAAGACGGGGAAGCGCCTGGCGACCTTCGCCGCGCTCAAGGACGATGGCACCACCACCGCGGGCAACTGGATCTACACCGGCTTCTATCCGGAGGCGGGCAATCTCGCCAAGCGACGCGATGGGGTGCAGGACCCCGCCAAGAACGACCCGACCGGGATGGGGTTCTATCCCGGGTGGGCGTGGAGCTGGCCGCTCAACCGGCGGGTGCTGTACAATCGTGCCTCGGCAGACCTCGATGGCCAGCCCTGGGATCCAAAACGCCCCGGGATCCAGTGGGAGGGCAAGAAGTGGGTCGGCGATGTGCCGGATTATCCTCCCACGATGGACCCCAAGGATCCGAAAGCGTGGCTGCCGTTCATCATGAACGGCGAGGGCGTCGGGCGGCTGTTCAGCAACTCGCTGCTCGACGGGCCGCTGCCCGAGCACTACGAACCCGTCGAGTCGCCGATCGAGAACCCGCTGCATCCCCAGGTATCCGCGTCGCCCGTGGCCTTCCTCTACGACCAAGCGGCCGGCCGACCCAACCGCTTTGGGACCGCGGCGGAGTTCCCAATCATCGCCACCACCTACCGCCTCACGGAGCATGAACACTACATCACCCAGCAGGTCCCGCACCTTGTCCAGCTCCAGCCAGAGGCCTTCGTCGAGTTGCCCGAGGGCCTGGCCCGGGAGAAGGGGATCAAGAACGGCGATATGGTGCGCGTGCTGTCAAAACGCGGCAAGATCGAGGTGCGCGCGATCGTGACCAAGCGGCTCGGCCAGGTGGAGGTCGGCGGCAAGAAGGTGTGGCAGCTGGGCATCCCCATTCACTGGGGCTTCGTCGGTATCTCGGCCGAGCTGTACCCGGAGAAGTCCAAACACTGGCTGGTCAATCAGCTCACCCCGTTCGTGGGTGACGCAAACGCCAGGACGCCCGAGTTCAAGGCGTTCCTCGTGAACGTTGAGAAGATGTGATGGGACCGCAGGCCGCGGCAGTTGGGCAGTGGACGGAGCGCCGCCGTCGCGCCACGGAACTGGCGGAGCGCTGGCCGTTTGCCACAGAGGTGCTGACGTTTTACACGGCGCTTCTCGACGCGCAGGAGCGGGCCTATGAAACGGCCCGGGCGGAATTGTCCGATCCTTCTCGGACAGTCCCCTATGCCGTCGCCCGCGTCCTGCCCATGGTGAGAGCGGTGACCACTGCCACCGGGCCCCAGAAGCTGGCGCGCGCGGTGGCCGATCTGCCTCCAGCTGGAGGGAACGGGTCCACCGCACAGTGGGAGGAGAAAGTGAAGCGCTGGCTCGACGGCGGGGAACTGTCCGCAGTCGACCGCTACATGGCTCGCGCCGCGGTCGGACCGGTGCTCGAGGCGCTCGGCCAGGCATTCGGCCGAGTGTGGGACGGACCGCGCGATGCGCGCCACTGTCCCCATTGCGGCGGCCTGCCCCAAGTCAGCGTCCTCGCCTCTACGGGCGAGGACCTGGTCGCCCCCCGTCGCTATCTGGAGTGCTCCCGGTGCGCCCGGCGGTGGGCGTATCCACGCATGACCTGCGCCGGATGCGGCGAGACCGAGGCCCACCACCTACCGATCTTTGCCGAGGAGGGCACCACCGAGGCCGAGGCGACAGGCACGGTGGTACGGGGATTGGGGGCCGCTCCCGCCGGGACGCCGGCCGCCGGCGCGCGCTTTCGGCACGTCAGCATCTATGCCTGCCGGAGTTGCTCTCGCTATCTGCTGAACGTTGATCTCAGCCGGGATGCCCGCGCGGTTCCGGTGGTCGATGAGATGGCAGCCGTGCCGCTTGATCTGTACGCCAGGGAACAGGGCGTCATGAAGATCGTGCCCAATCTCATGGGCCTCTGAAGGGAGCTGGGGAAGATGCCGGAGGCGGTAGGCTTCTTCACAGACACCAGCGTCTGCATCGGCTGCAAAGCCTGCGAGGTGGCCTGCAAGGAGTGGAACCAGCTCAAGGGCAACAAGCCTGTGTTCCTCGACAGCTTCGACAACACGGGCAAGCTCGACGAGGAGAACTGGCGCCACGTCGCGTTTATCGACAAGGTTCCCGAGGCTCCCGCGACCACGGGCAACGGGGCGGCGTGGCTGATGTTCTCGGATGTGTGCAAGCACTGCAAACACGCCAGCTGTTTGGAAGTGTGCCCCACAGGGGCGATCATCCGGACCGAGTTCGACACGGTGTTCATCCAGCAAGATGTCTGTAATGGCTGTCGGGACTGCATCTCCGCCTGCCCCTTCGGCGTGATCGGGTTCAACGAGCTGTCGGGCACCGTGCACAAGTGCACCTTCTGCTACGATCGACTGCAAAGTGGCCTGATGCCGGCCTGCGCCAAGGTCTGCCCAACCCAGGCGATTCAGTTCGGGCCGCTGAGTGAGATGCAGAAGAAGGCCGATGCGCGGCTGGGGACCCTCCGTGCCCAAGGTAATACGCAGGCTAGTCTCTACGGTCGGGACGACAAGATCTACGGGGGCCTCAACGCGTTCTTCCTGCTCATGGACAAGCCGGAGGTCTACGGACTCCCCAACGCGCAGAATGCGGTCCTCCCGCGGCGCAACAACCGGATGAGCTATCTCGGCATCGTCGTGACCGCCGCCCTCAGCATGGTGGCCGGCCTCGTCGCGTTCCGCGACCGGGGAGAAGCCAGGCGGGCTGAGGAGGCGGCCCGCCAGACCGACACGACGAAGAGGTCGTAGGCGATGGCAGAGCACTTCGTTCAGCCTCCGCACTGGGAATGGTACATTCTCGGGTATTTCTTCCTCGGCGGGCTCAGTGGGGGCACGTATGCGCTGGCGACCATGCTGA
This sequence comes from bacterium, assembly GCA_035703895.1. NCBI lineage: Bacteria > bacterium. The sequence continues at coordinate 50,567 of DASSXJ010000154.1, forward strand.
GGATCTGGGGCGGTCCTCGCGACGAGACAACTGTCAGGATCGGGTTCCTTACGGCCTTTCCGCTGCTCGTGGCATGTCCCATCTTGCTCTCGATCGATCTTGGGCAGCCGCTCCGTTTCTGGCACATGCTGATCGAGACCACGCCCGGCCACGTGGGCCTGGTGTTTAAGTACTGGTCGCCGATGTCGGTCGGGAGCTGGGTGCTGCTGATCTACGGCGTCTTCGCGTTTGTCTCGTTCCTGGAGGTGCTGGTGCCCGGTGGCCTCTCGCTGCCCCGTATCCTCTCCGGCGGGATCGGCCGCATTTTTATCGTCGTGGGGTCTATCCTGGGTCTCTTCGTCGCATCGTATACCGGGGTGCTGCTGAGCGTCTCGAACCAGCCGATTTGGAGCGACACCTGGGCCCTCGGAGGTCTCTTCCTCGCGTCGAGCCTGGGCGGGTCGGCGGCGCTGCTCTCCTGGTTGGCGCGGCATCGCCCGGAGGCGGAGGGGACCGAGCGCCGCCTTTTCTTTGCGGACCGCTCCTTTGCGCTGTTGGAGCTAGTCTTGATCGCCCTATTCTTTGTGAACCTCGCGGGCGCCGGGACGCTGGCGAGAGCCCTTGCGGGACCCTGGGTAGGATTTTGGGGGTTGGTGGTCGCGAGCCTTCTCCTCCCGCTCGCCGGCCTGGGGAGGCCACGCACCGCGGTCGCGGCCGGTTCGGGCTCGGCGCCTGCCGGCCGCGCGGCGGGTGGATCGCGTACCATGGTCCTTGCCGGCGTGCTGATCGGTGTGCTGTTGATGCGGTTCGTGGTGATCTTCAGCGCACAGTTCTGATCTAGGCTCGCACTCGCGCCACCTCCCCGCACCGACGGCCGGATTGACACGGCCCAACAAGAGACTCGACAATAGACTCACCTGCCGGACCCACTCCTCGTCAGGCAGGACGGTGAGGCGCGTGTCGCGACTCGAAGACGCCGTAGAGCGGTTGCTGGCGGCGACGACCCCGCTGCCGTTGGAGTCCGTCCCCATCTGGGAGGCGGACGGGCGAGTCGCGGCCGCAGATGTGGACGCGCCGGGGCCGGTTCCCCACTTTCCCAGGCCCGCGATGGACGGCTATGTGTGCCACGACGCGGATCTCCGCGACGCGTCCCCCGGCCGGCCCGCGATCCTCCGGATCACCGGCGCGGTCCGCATGGGAGACCTGCCGGGCCGCGGTCCCGGGCCGGGGGAAGCGTGGTCGATCACCACGGGGGCGCCGCTGCCGGAACGCGGCGATCGGATCCTGCCCGTGGAGGCGGTCCGTCTCGCCGGTGATCAGGTGAGGGTTGAACAGCCACCCAGCGGGAAAACACACATCGTCACCGCCGGGGAGGCGATTCGCGAGGGCGCCCCGTTGATCAGGAGGGGCGAGGTCATCCGGCCGGCAGGTGCCGGGGCCCTGGCCGCGTGTGGTGTCGGGACGGTGCGCGTGCACCGCCGCCCCCGTATCGCTCTTGTCTCGACCGGAGACGAACTGGTCGATGTGACCGAGGCGGCGGCGCCGCTCCCGCGCGGGCGGGTGTTCAACAGCAACGCCGTGACCCTGGGCGGCTTGCTCCGCACCCTCGGGTGTGAGGTCCAGTATCGCGGCATCGTGCGTGATGCTCCGGAGGAGTTGCGCGCCGCATTTGCCGCGCTCCGCGACGAGTTCGACGTGGTGCTGTCGACAGGGGGAGTGTCGATCGGCCGGCACGACGCGGTTCACCGCACCTGGCTCGACCTCGGGGCGCAGCGGATCGTCGGTCGCGTCGATCTCAAGCCCGGCGGTCCATTCTTTGCGGGGCGGTTACGCGACTCCTGGGGCGTGGGCCTTTCGGGCACCCCGGTGGCCTGCCTCGCCGCGTTCCACCTGCTGGTGCGCCCATTCTTCGCGCGATTGGCAGGGCAGCGGCACGCGGTCAGACCCCTCCAGCAGGTCACGCTCGCAGATGCGATCGGCCGCCCCACGGACCGGATGCGCGCGCTATGGGCACGCACGCATCCTGCCGAGTCCGGACGCACGATGGCCACGGTTCTCGACGGCGACGATGTCGGCGACTTCGCCTCGCTGCTCCACGCCACCGCGTTGGTGCTCATCCCACCGGGATCCCCTCCGCTGCCTGCCGGATCCCGCGTCACGGCGCTGTTGTTGGACCGCGAGGAGGACCGCGATCGATTGGTCGTCACCCCGCCCCGCCCGGGCCCACTCGTGATCGGAGTGGTCGGGGAATCGGGGAGCGGGAAGACGACCGTGATCGTCGATGTGGTTCGGAGGCTGGCGGAAGACGGCATCCGCGTCGCGGCCGTAAAGCACGCCGCCCACGGGTTCGACCTTGACCGCGAGGGGAGCGACAGCGCCCGCGTGGCCGGTGCGGGCGCGGCATTGGTGGTGCTGGCGGGGCCCACGGAGACCGTGCTGCGCATCACCGCCCCGCTGCGCTCTCCTGATCATGCCGCGGGCCTTGCGACCCTCGTCGCCGAGCAGATCTGGGGAGAGCTCCCCGCGCTCGTGCTCGTCGAGGGCTTTCAACACCCGTCCGGACCCGTCATTACCGTCGGCCCGCAGAAGCCGGGCGCAGCGGCGGGGGAGGTGCTCGCTGCGGTTCTCGCGGTGAACGGCGTGAACGGGCAGCGGCTGGAGACGGAGCTCCAGCGGGTCTCAGAAGCCGTGCGCTCTCGAGTACGGGCAGGACAAGCGGAATGGCCTCGCTGATCCTGAGGGCGGCATCGATTGACGCTCTTCTGGGCCGATGCTACCATGGCCGCGACGACGTCACCTCTCGAGGTCGGCAGTGGCAACCCCAATCAATCGTCTAGCGGCAATGGAGGGCGATCCAGGTCCCGAGCCTCCTCGCACGAGCACGACGAGACGGCGCGTCGGCCAGGTACAGGGAGGCGCGGCGCGGATTCGCGACGACGTGCTGGCGGTCGAAGAGCCGCTCGAGATCCGCCTGTACCCCGGCGACGGCCGGCCACATGTGCAGATCTCCGTCACCATGCGCACTCCAGGGCACGATTTTGAGCTGGCCGCGGGCTTCCTCTTCACCGAAGGGATCGTGCGGGACGCGGGGCAGGTCGACCATATCAATTACTGCGCGGACCATACACTCGAGAGCGCGCAGCGCTACAATATCGTGAACGTCTTCCTGCGACCGGGCGTGCCGTTCGACGCGGAGCGCCTCCGGCGGAACTTCTACACGACCTCGAGTTGCGGGGTATGCGGAAAGGCCTCGATCGAGGCGATTCAAGTCCGGGGCATCTGCCCCATCCACGACGACGCGTTCGCAGTGGAGGGCGAGGTGTTCGCCCGGCTCGGCGGTGCCCTGCGCGGGTCGCAGGCGATCTTTGACAAGACCGGGGGGCTGCACGCGGCCGCGCTCTTTGACAGCGCCGGTCAACTGCTCGCCACCCGGGAGGATGTGGGACGGCATAACGCAGTGGACAAGCTCGTCGGCGATGCGTTTCTCCGGCACCAGCTCCCACTCAGCCGGCGCCTGCTGATGGTCAGCGGCAGGGCGAGCTTCGAGATCATGCAGAAGGCCGCCGCAGCCGGCATCCCCCTGGTGGCGGCCGTGTCCGCCCCCTCGAGCCTCGCCTGCGACCTCGCCCGTGCCTTCGGGATGACCCTCGTCGGGTTTCTGCGGGGCGATCGGTTCACGGTGTACACCGGGTCGCACAGGATCCGGCGGGACGGAACACCGCTCACCAACGTCGAGTAACCCTCTTCCTGTGACCGTCCGCCAGCGCGGCGACCGCACGCGATCCCGGCGGTATGTAGGGCCCTCGCCTATGGGGTTGGGCTACACGAAGCCCAACCACTATCTCGAGATGGCCAAGGTGCTCGGCGAGAACCGCGATCAGCTCGCCTACGCCTGGCGGATCCTCAACAACGGGTGCTGCGACGGATGCGCGCTCGGCACGGTCGGATTGCGCGATTGGACGATCAGCGGAATCCATCTTTGCACGATCAGACTCAAGTTGCTTCGGCTCAACACGATGCCCGCCGCGGATGTCCGGGTGCTGGAACACCCCGAACGGTTGCGGGGGCTTTCGGCCAAATCGCTGCGGCGGCTGGGACGACTTCCCTATCCGATGGTCTGGCGTCGGGGGGAGCCCGGCTACCGGCGCGTTGCCTGGGACGAGGCGCTCACCGTCTGCGGCGAGCAGGTCCGCCGGGTAATGGCCGAAGATCCCGACCGGATGTACTTCTATATGACGTCCCGGGGCATGACGAACGAGGCCTACTTTGTCTTCCAGAAGGTCGCCCGGTTCCTCGGGACCAACAACGTCGACAACGCCGCCCGCGTGTGCCATGCGGCCAGCACCACGGGGCTCAACGCGACGATTGGATACGGCGCGACGACGTGTTCCTACACCGATTGGATCGGGACGGATCTGTTGCTCCTTATCGGCACCAACCTCGCCAACAATCAGCCCGTGGCCGTCAAGTACATCGACGAGGCCAAGAAGCGGGGGACGCGCGTCGTGGTGGTCAACCCCTATCGCGAGGAAGGCCTCGATCGTTACTGGGTCCCGTCATCGTGGGATAGCGCGGCGTTCGGCACCCGCATCATGGATGCGTTCTTCCAGGTCGGCGTCGGCGGGGATGCGGCGTTCCTGACCGGCGCGCTCAAGCACCTCATCGAGACGAACAGGGTCAACGGGGACTTCATCGACCGGTACACGGTCGGGTTCGACGACCTGCAGCAGTACGCGCGGGCAGTGCCGTGGGGCGCACTCGAGCGCGCGGCGGGGACGACCGCCGCGGAGATGCGCCGGTTTGCGGATCTCTATGCGGGCGTCGAGACGTCGATCTCGGTGTGGTCGATGGGCATCACCCAGCACGAGCACGGAGCGCAGAACGTCTTTGCGATCAGCAACCTGGCTCTTGCCTTGGGGCGCATCGGCCGCCCCCACACCGGCCTGATGCCGATACGCGGCCACTCGGGTGTCCAGGGGGGTGCCGAGGTCGGAGCCGTTCCGAACGCATACGGGCTGGGGCGCAAGGTCGGCGACCCCGAGACGATGGCGGCGATGAAAACGTTCTGGGGCTTCGACGTTCCCGGGAAGCCCGGGCTCACCGCCGCGGCGTCCATGAACGCCGCGCATGACGGGAAGGTCGCCCTGGTCTACTCCGTGGGAGGCAACTTCCTCGAGACGCTCCCCGACCCAGTGTACGTACGGGAAGCCCTGGATCGCATTCCGGTCAAGATCTTTCAGGATATCGTGATCAATCCGATGATGCTCCTCGCCCCCGTCGAGGTCTCGATCATCCTCCCGGCGGCCACACGATACGAGACTCGGGGCGGGGTGACGGAGACGACGACAGAGCGCCGGATCGTCTTCAGCCCGGAGATTCCGGGGCGTCGGATCGGCGACGCCAAACCGGAATGGGAGATTCCCATGCTCATCGCCGAGCGGGCATGCCGCGACCGCCGCCATCTGATCCACTTCGATTCGACCGCGCAGATTCGTGACGAGATCGCGCGGGTCATCCCGCTCTATGACGGGATCCAGCGGCTCCGCCAGAAGGGGGACCAGGTGCAGTGGGGCGGACCGAGGCTGTGTGCCGACTACCGCTTCAACACCCTAGACGGCAAGGCGCGCTTCGTGATTCCTCACTGGCCGGAACGCGATACCCCGCCCGGAATGTTCTGCGTCACCACCCGCCGCGGGAACCAGTTCAACAGCATGGTGTGGGGTGAGCACGATCCCCTCACGGGTTCCGACCGGGATGACGTCATCATCTCGGCCGAAGATGCACGCCGCCTGACCCTGAAGAAAGGCGATCCCGTCCTCTTGCGCTCAGAGGTGGGAAGATTTTGGGGCAAGGTGAGGATCGCGGAGATCGCTCCGGGCACCTTAGCGGTCCACTGGCCTGAGGCCAATGCGTTGATCCGGACAGGCCGTTACGACCCGAGCTGTGGCGAGCCGGACTACAATGCGATCTGCGACCTCAGCGCGGTAGTACCATCGGCCGGCGACGAAGGCCGCTAGGCAGGCCTCCGAGCCTGGTTATCCGGCGAGCCACCGCGGTTCCGCCGTCCCGGTCTCTGCGATCTGCCTCGACCACACACCGTACGACAGGCAGTAGGCGCGGATGATGTCCTCATCCTCGGCCGCGTCATCGATGTCCGGGCCGGCCGTTCTCCGCGATAGGGACAGGAGGTTCAATCGGTTGCGCTCATGGATATCGATCACCGCGCCGACAAATTCCTCGATGGTCGGGTTGGTGAGCCGCCGCAGCTCCTCGAGAATGGTCTCCATGACCATAGTCCTCCCTGGACTCAAAAATTCTCACTACCTTCATATACCCAGATCGAGGGGGGCCACATTCCCATTCCAGAGAGTTCTTGCAAAATTGTTACAGGGCGCAGCCACGATCACTCGATCGCCTCAGGAGGGCCTCCGGAGGATGCCCCCTCCGGCCCTCGAATACCTAGCCAGCCGCGGGCCCTGGGGCCGGCGCGCCAGACGCTTCGCCGCGAGGATGCATCGATGGCCAAAGTGTACGGGCAGACGGTGTTTGAGCAATACCTTCGGGCCAACCGCCGGTCGAAGGAGCTCAACGACCGCGCCCGGTTGCTGCTCCCGGGGGGCATAACGCGGACCTCGGTGTACTTCGACCCCTTCCCGCCGTACATGGAGTATGGCGCAGGGTGCCGGATCCACGACGTCGACGGCAACGAGCGGATCGATTTTTCCAATAACTACACCGCGCTCATCCTCGGGCACTGCCCGCCCGCGGTCGTGGACGCGGTGCAGGCGCAGGTGACTCGCGGCAGCGCATTCGCGGCGCCGACCCGCTACGAGATCGATCTCGCCGGGACCATCACCGAGCGGATCCCGTCGGTCCGGCGCGTGCGGTTTGCGAGCTCGGGGACCGAGGCCGTGATGTTTGCGCTCCGCCTGGCCAGGGCCTTCACGGGCCGCCGGAAGATCGCCAAGGCCGAGGGGGGATTCCACGGCACCTCCGAGTATGCCGCCGTCTCGGTGAGCCCCGATCTGCACCTGGCGGGCGACGCGCGCACCCCCGTGTCCCTGGCGTCCGCGCAAGGGGTGCCCGACCGCGTCGTGGAGGACGTGGTGGTGTTTCCCTTCAACGATATCGACGCCACGGAGGCGATCGTTCGGCGGCACCGCGACGATCTGGCCGCCGTGATCGTGGAGCCGGTGCTGGGATCGAGCGGGATGATCCCCGCGCGACCGGAATACCTGCAGGCGTTGCGCGAGATCACGGCCCGCCACGGCGTTCTCCTCATCCTCGATGAGATCATCACGCTGCGCCTGGCGCCCGGCGGCGCGCAGAGCCTATACGGGGTGGCGCCCGACTTGACGGTCATGGGAAAGATCATCGGCGGCGGTTATCCCGTGGCGGCGTTCGGCGGCAGGGCCGAGATCATGGCGCTGCTCGATCCCGAGGGCGGACGCCCCCCGATTCCCCAAAGCGGCACCTTCAACGGGAACCCGATCGGGATGATCGCCGGGCTCGCCACCCTGCGCCAGCTCACACCGGCCGTCTACGACCGCCTCAACGGGATGGGCGATGATCTCCGCCGCCGCCTCAGGGAGCTGTTTGCGCGCAAGGGCGTTCCGGCGCAGGTGACGGGGATGGGGTCGCTCCTGAACCTCCACTTTTCCGGCGTAGAGGTCACGGACTTCCGGACGATGCGCACGGGGGACGGCGGACGGCTTCGGCAGGTGTTCTTCGGCCTCCTCAACGAGGGTATCTACCTCGCTCCGCGCGGCATGGCGTGTCTCTCGACCGCGATGGGCGATGAGGAGATCCTCGCGTTCGTGCGCGCCACCGAACGGGCGCTTGAAACCTGAGCACGCCTGCGATGGTGCTCGCACGTCTCGATCGGATCACGGTGTCGGTCATCCAGCATCGCTTCGTCGCGATCGTCGCGGAGATGGGAGAGGCGATGCTGCGGACCGCCTACTCCCAGATCTTGAACTCGAGCCGGGACTTTTCGACCGCCCTCACCGATGGAGAGGGACGGTTGGTGGCTCAGGCCGAGCACGTCCCGATCCATGTGGGCGCGCTTCCCTGGGCCGTGCGGTCTGTGGCGGAGTATTTCTCGGGCCGCATCCGGCCGGGCGATCTCTATCTGCTGAATGACCCGTACCACGGGGGCAACCACCTTCCCGACCTCACCGTGCTGCTGCCGGTGTTCGCGGACGGCTGCCTGCTCTTCTGGTCCATCAATCGGGCGCACCAGAGCGATATCGGGGGATCCACCCACGGCGCCTATAACCCGGGCGCGACGGAGATCTGGCAGGAAGGGATCCGCGTCCCCCCGCTCAAGCTCTACGACGCCGGGGATCTTCGCGACGACGTCATGCAGATGATCGCCCTGAACGTGCGCCATTCGCGCGACTTCCTCGGCGATCTCCGGGCGTCGATGGGCTCGGCCCGGCTCGGCGAGCGCCGGCTGCTCCGGTTGGTGGCCGAGTACGGGGCCGAATGCGTGTCGGCCGCCGTCGAGGAGATCCTCGACGGGACCGAGCGGCAGACCCGCGCCTGCATCCGCTCCTGGAAGAACGGCGTGTACCGGGGCGAGGCGATCCTCGACGACGACGGCCACGGCGCCCGGGACATCGCCGTCCGAGCGACCGTCACCAAGGCGGACAGCGCGCTGATCATCGATCTGACCGAGAGCGCCCCTCAGGTCGCGGGGTTCGTCAACTCGTCCTATCCGAACACGATGTCGGCCGTGTTCATGGCGCTCGCGTACCTCATCGATCCCGACATCCCGAAGAACGACGGCACGGTTCGCCCGGTGACAGTGCGGGCGAAGCAGGGCACCGTGGTGTGGCCGCACGCCCCGGCGCCGGTGACGCTGTCCACCAACCACTGCGGCCAGGAGATCGGCGAGGCCATCATCAAGGCGCTGGCGGGCGCCTGTCCCGAGCGGGCGGTCGCCGGGTGGTCCCGGCGGTTCAGGATTGCGCTCCGGGGCGTCGACCCTCGGACCGGGCGGCCCTTTATCTGGCACATGTTCCATGCCCGCGGCGGCGGCGGTGCCTCCGCCGCGGGCGACGGGTGGCCCACCGCCGGCGAGGGGCAGGCCGCCGGGGGCATCAAGTTCGGGAGCGTCGAGGTGACCGAGGTCCGGTTTCCGCTGTTTCTCCGCCGGCACGAGTTCCGGCCCGATTCGGGCGGCGCGGGGAAGTTTCGCGGCGGAGTTGGATCGGTACTGGAGATGCGGGCCGACGTCACGGCCCCTGCGGTTGCGAACACCGCCGGCGATGGCGTGCGGCACGCCCCCTACGGGCTCTTCGGCGGTCAGGACGGGCTGCCCCACCGGTATCGGCTGATCTCGAGGGGGCATGCCCGAGTGCTTCGGACGAAAGAAGTCGGCATCGTGGTGCGACCGGGCGATATGTTCCGGATCGAATCCTCCGGAGGCGGAGGCTACGGCGATCCCACACTGCGCGCGCCCGCGGCCCGCGCCGCCGATCTCGCGAACGGATTCGTCACCGTCCGTCACGCGCGGCCCGGGCGAGCAGCGCCGCGCACGCGGTCGCCCTCGACGCTGAGACGCGCCGGGACGGGGTGACGTGTTCCGGATCGGGATCGACGTGGGCGGGACGTTCACCGATCTGGTCGCGGTCGATGACGCCGGCCGCGTCGCCCTTGCCAAGTCACCCACGACCCCGGAGGATCCGTCCCGCGGCGTAATGGCGGGGCTGGACGCGCTTGCGCAAGACCTCGGGCGAGATCTGGCCTCGCTGCTCGCCGAGACCGAACGGCTCGTGCACGGAACCACGGTGGCGACCAACGCGCTCGTGGAGCGCAAAGGGGCGCGGGTGGGGTTGCTCACCACCGAAGGCCATCGCGACGTGCTCGAGATGCGGGAGGGCTTGAAGGACGATCGCTACAACCTGCGGATGCCCCCGCCGGTTCCGCTCGTTCCCCGCGCGCTCCGCATCGGGGTTCGCGAGCGCGTCCGATCTGACGGGACGATCGACGTCCCGCTCAGCCGGGTCTCGCTCCGCGCAGGCATCCGCACCCTGGCACGACAGGGGGCCGACGCGGTGGCGATCTGCTACCTGCATGCCTATCAGAACCCCCGGCACGAGACCGAGACCCGAGAGGCGGTGGCGGAACAGCTGCCCGGCGCCTACCTCTCCGTGTCCTCGGAGGTCCTTCCGCAAATCAAGGAGTACGAGCGGATCTGCACGACTGTGGTGAACGCCTACGTCGGCCCGTCGCTCGCTCGATACCTCGACGCGCTCGCCGGCAGGCTCGCCCGCGCGGGGTACCGGCGCGAGGTGCTCATCATGCAGTCGCACGGCGGCGTCGGCACCATCGACGACTCTATGCACCTCGCCGCCGGCGCGATTCTCTCCGGCCCGGCCGGTGGGATCGCCGGCAGCCGGTACTGCGCGCGGGTGCTGCACTGCGGGGATCTCATTACTTTCGACATGGGGGGGACGAGCAGCGATATCGCGCTCATGGAGGCGGGGGAGCCACCGTTGACCGGAGATAAGGTGGTGTCCGGCCACAAGGTGGCGCTTCCCAGCCTCGACATCCACACGTTGGGAGCGGGCGGCGGGTCGATCGCGCGGGTCGACGCCGGCGGCATCCTGCACGTCGGTCCGGAGAGCGCCGGCGCCGACCCCGGTCCGGCCTGCTACGCCAAGGGCGGCGAAGCGCCGACGGTCACCGATGCCAACTTGGTCCTCGGGTGCCTGGATCCGGACAACTTTCTGGGCGGCCGGACCCGGTTGGACCGCGCCGCCGCGCAGCGCGTGATTGAGCAGATCGCCAGCCGGCTGGGGTGTTCGACCGTGGAGGCGGCGGAGGGGATCCACCGCGTCGTCACCACCAACATGGCGGAGGGGATCAGGATCGTCTCGATCCGGCGCGGCGTCGATCCGCGGCGCTTCACGCTGCTCGCGTTTGGGGGCGCCGCCGGCCTCCACGTGACACAGGTCGCGCGGCAGCTGGAGGTGGGGCGCGTGGTCGTGCCGCGTATGGCGGCCGCCCTCTCGGCCTGGGGGATGCTGGCCACCGACCTCCGCTACGAACTCGCCCGCACGCATGTGGGCGAGATCCACCACGTGGGCCCGGAGACCCTCCGCCGCCTCTTCACCGAGATGGAGGCGGAGGGACGACGGCGGCTGGGGCGCGCCACCACCGGCCCCATGATGATCCGGCGGTCGGTCGAGATGCGGTACGGCGAGCAGATCTTCGAGATCGCAGTCCCGCTCGATGACGTGGCAATGAATGCGCCGGATCTGATCGAACAGGTCGTCGATCG